>JAZGDQ010000461.1:0-2606 GCA_036477985.1 bacterium | reverse complement strand
CCCCCAGCGGTGGGCGGGGGCCTCCTCCCGCGTGAGGACGATGCGCACCCCCGGGATCTTCCGGGCCTCGCGGGCGTTCACCGAGAGGACGCGCGCAAAGGGGTGGGGGCTGCGCAGAACGAGTCCGGTGAGGGCGTTGGCCGGCTCCAAGTCGGCCGCGAAGCGCGCCGTCCCCAAGGCCTTGTCCTTCGCGTCGATGCGGGCCAGACCCTTCCCCGCCACCTTGTAGTCGGACATCAAATCCTCCGTGCATGAAGCGCCCCGGCCCGGAAGGGGCCGCAGCGGCGATCTCTCGCTCGAAAAGATGAATCCGCCGGCCGGGGGCCATTATTCGGGCTTGGGCGGGGCGGGGTCAACGCCGCCGCCTCATGGCGCCCCCCTAAGGGCCGCAGGCCCGGCGGGAGAAGGCCCGACGGCCCTAGAGCGGCCAGCCCTCCAGCCGGTAGGCCTGCTCCCAGAACATCCACTCGTAGCGGCTCGAAAGAATAAAGGCCGCCACCGCCCGCTCCCGCTCGGCGCTCCCCAGATCCGCCTCCAACCGGTCGGCCAGGGAGAGCTGGGCCTCGACCAGGGCGCCGTAGCCCTCCCCCGCGTAGGCGGAGATCCACTCGGCGCAGAGCGGCTCGGCCGGCGGATTCTCGGCCAGGCGGCGGCCCACCTCCCGATAGATCCAGTAGCAGGGGAGAAGGGCCGCGAGCCCTTCGGCGAAGCTTCCCGCACGGCAGGTGACGAGGAGGTGGCGGGTGTAGGCGGCCGTCACCGGCCCGGGGGCGGCCCCGGCCAGCTGGTCCCCCGTCAGACCGAGGCGGGCGGCGAGGCCCGAGTGGAGGGCGCGCTCGACCTTGACGCAGTTCGCGGCGTGCTCGGCGAAGGTTTCGAGATCCTCCTGGCGCCCGGCCTTGGCGCCCGTGAGCGAAAGGGCGCGGGCGAAATCCTGGAGGTAGAGGTAGTCCTGGCGGACGAAGTGGGCGAAGCGCTCGGGCGAGATGGCGCCCGCCCCCACGTCGCGCACGAAGGGGTGGACGAAGATCTTCTCCCAGACGGGGGCGGCGGCCGAGCGGAGCGCCTCGCGGAAGGGGGGCACGCGCTCAGTCCGGGACGCCGGGAGGGCGCTCCCCGTGGACGGCCCGGATGCGGGTCTTGATGTTCCCCCGCACGTTGAAGTCCCCCTCGATCCACGCCCATTTGGGCGCGCAGACCTCCACCAGATCATTCAGGATGCGGTTGACCGCCTGCTCGTGGAAGAGCTCCTCGTTGCGGAAGCGGTTGATGTAGAGCTTGAGCGACTTCAGCTCGACGATCCGCTCCCCCGGCACGTAGCGGATCCGGATGGTGGCGAAGTCGGGGAAATTGCTGATCGGGCAAAGGCAGGTGAACTCGGGCATGGTGAAATCGATCACGTAGTCGCGCTCGGGCGAGGGATTGGGGACGGCCTCGAGCGCCGCCTCGGCGATCATCCGGGCGCCGTACTTCATCTCCTCGGCCATGGCGGCCCTCCTTCCCCGGGAGAGATCCCGTCTCCCCTCCTTCAACGCTCCCCCGCCCGGCCCCTGTCCGCAGGCGTCCCGGCCGCCCTCAGGCGCCGGGGGTGAGGTTCACGAGCAGGGCGCCGTCCTTGCGGGCGACGAAGGTGTCGTGCGCCTCCTGGTACTCGCGGAGGGGGAAGCGGTGGGTGATGTAGGGCTCCACCCGAATGCGCCCGCCCTGGATGAGGCGGAGCACCTCGTCCCCGCAGTTCGGGTTCGCGCGCACGCCGTAGATGTTCAGCTCCTCGAGCACCACGCGCTTCCAGGCGAAATCCGGAATGTCGTCGGGGATTCCGGTGATGGCCACCCGCGCGCCCTTTCCGGCGCAGTCGACCGACCACTTGAAGCTGTCGGTCGTCCCGGCCGTCTCGAGCACGACGTCGCCCTTCAGGCCCCCGGTCATCTCGGCGATCCGCTCGGGCACGCCCCCCTCGCGGTAGTTCACGGTCTCGGCCCCTTGATCGGCGATCGTTTCGAGGCGCTTCCCGCCGCCCACGACGATGACGCGCCCCGCGCCCAGGGTGCGCGCCGACTCGAAGGCGAAGACCCCGATGGGGCCCGAGCCGAGGATCACGACGGTGTCGCCCGCGTTGATGCACCCGCGCTTGGCCGTCCAGAGGCCGCAGGCGGCCGGGTCCACGGCCGAGCCGACCTCGAAGGACATCCCCTCGGGCATCTTGTGCAGCGCCCGGATGTTGTTCGTCACGTACTCGGCGTAGGAGCCCTGGCTGATGTGGCCGTACTGGCGGTGGCCGGTGACGGTGCTCCCGTAGTTGTAGCAAAGGTTGTAGCGCCCGATGAGGCACATCCGGCAGGCGCCGCAGCCGGCGTGGCTCGTGCCCGCCACGTGGTCCCCCATCTCGAGGCCGAAGCCCTCGGTGCGGGAGCCCATGGCCACGATGCGGCCCGCCCACTCGTGGCCCAGTATGGCGGGGTACTGCGGCGGCCAGCGCGGAGCGTGGCTCCCCTTGATGATTTCGATGTCGGTCCCGCAGATGGTCGTCGTCTCGACCTTGACGAGAACCTCCCCGGTGAGGGGGACGGGAGTGGGCGCGCTTCCCACCTCGAGCTTCCCGGGCG
>JAZGDQ010000460.1:0-4461 GCA_036477985.1 bacterium | reverse complement strand
CGCTCGACACGGTGGAGCTGGTCATGGCGTTCGAGGAGAAGTTCGGCCTTGAGATTCCGGACGAGGACGCCGAGAAGATCGCCACGGTGCAGGACGCCGTTTCGTACATCACCGCCAAGAGCGCCGCTTAGAGAGGCCGGGTTCCGGCGCCGCTCGGGGCCGCCGGCGAAGCGGGATCTATTGGGAGACGTATAAGGTGGCAGTGTCGGATTGCCGGGTCGTAGTCACTGGAGTGGGTCTCGTCACCCCGCTGGGGATCGGGACGGAGGCGAACTGGAGCAGCCTCATGGAGGGGCGCTCCGGCGTCAGGCGCGTGGAGCGCTTCAATCCCGAGCGCCTGAGCTCGAAGATTTCCGCCGAGGTGAAGGGGTTCAACCCGGAAGACTACATTGAGCGCAAAGAGCTCAAGAAGATGGACACCTTCATCATGTACGTGCTCGGCGCCACCCAGATGGCCTTCGAGGACGCCGGCTTGAAGGAGCCCGAGGCCGACCTGGCCCACCGATTCGGGGCGGTCGTCGGGGTGGGTCTGGGCGGTCTTCCCGCCATCGAGAACTACCGCGACATCCTGAACGAGCAGGGCCCGCGCCGAATCAGCCCCTTCTTCATTCCGATGCTGCTGGCCAATCTGGCGGCGGGCCAGGTCTCCGTCCGCTGGGGCCTGAAGGGGCCGAACACCTGCACCGTCACGGCCTGCGCCTCGGGCAACCACGCCATCGGCGACTCGATGAAGTTCATCCAGCGCGGAATCGCCGACGTCATGGTGGCGGGGGGCGGGGAATCCTGCATCACCGAGCTGGCGATGGGCGGCTTCTGCTCCATGCGCGCGCTGAGCACCCGCAACGACGATCCCGAGCGGGCGAGCCGGCCCTTCGACGCCAACCGCGACGGGTTCGTCATGGGAGAGGGCTGCGGCATCCTCATCCTGGAGCGCTACGAGCACGCCAAGGCGCGCGGCGCGAAGGTTTACGCCGAGGTCTCCGGCTACGGCCTCACCTCCGACGCCTACCACATCACCTCGCCCGACCCCAGCGGAGACGGCGCCGCCCGCTGCATGGAGATGTCCCTGGAGGACGCGGGCGTCTCCATCGATGAAGTGGACTACATCAACGCCCACGGCACCTCGACCGTCCAGAACGACAAGCTCGAGACCGCCGCGATAAAGAGGACCTTCGGGGAGCAGGCCTACAAGCTCGCGGTGAGCTCGACCAAGTCGATGACGGGCCACCTCCTCGGCGCCGCCGGCGGGGTCGAGTCGGTGTTCACCGTCCTGGCGATCAAGAACGGGAAAATTCCTCCCACCATCAACTACGAGACGTCCGATCCGGAATGCGACCTGGACTACGTCCCCAACACGCCCAGGGAAGCGAATATTCGATGCGCCATCTCGAACTCCTTCGGATTCGGCGGAACGAACGCCACCCTCCTCTTCCGGCGGTTCGAAGAGGACGGCGGCTAGTTCCGTTCCCCCTCGCCGCCGCCCGGAGCGCATGAGCGGCCGGGCCCCGGGCGGTGAGGCCGCCAAGCGCCGGTCCGAAGGGGAAGGGCCCCTCGCCTCGCCCCCCCCCGGCGAAGAGTTCGAGACCCGAATCGGCCACCGGTTCGGCGATCCCCTCCTCCTCCTCCAAGCCCTCACCCATCGATCCTACTCCCAGGAAACCGACTCGCCGGCGCCGGACAACCAGCGCCTCGAATTCCTCGGGGACGCCGTGCTCCAGCTCGTCGTCACCGAGCGGCTTTGGAGCGAGTTCGGGGAGGCCGACGAGGGGGAGCTCACCCGGCGCCGCTCGGAGCGGGTGAGCGGCCGCACGCTGGCCAAGGTGGCCCGCCGGCTCGGGCTTCCCGAGCTCCTGCGTTTGGGCCGGGGGGAGGAGAAGACGGGCGGGCGGGAGAAAGACTCTATCCTCGCCGACGCCTTCGAGGCCCTGGTGGGCGCCGTCTTTCTGGACGCCGGCTATGCGGGGTGCGCCGGCCGCGTGGCCTCCTGGCTCTGGGACGAGAGCGCGGTCCCGGTGAGCGCCGACTACAAGAGCCGGCTCCAGGAGGCCATCCAGCGCCGGGGGATCCACCTGCCCGACTACCGCCTCGTGCGGGAGCGGGGGCCCGAGCACGAGAAGACCTTCGAGGTCGAGGTGCGCTACGATGGCCGCATTTTGGGGCAGGGCTCTGGCACGTCGAAGAAGGCGGCCGAGCAGGCGGCCGCCCGCGAATCGCTGGCCGCGCTGGAGGCCGGGCAGGCGGGGGAGGCCGGGTGAGCCCCCTTTGCACGGATCCGGCGGGTTTGATACCCTAGATTCGCCTATCGCCCTGGTTCCACCCGCCCCGGCGGGTCCGCCAAGCCGAGGAAACTAGCTTGAAATTCAAACGGTTGGAGATGGTGGGGTTCAAGTCCTTCGTGGACCGGACGGTCATCGAGATCAGCGACCAGCTCACGGCCGTCGTGGGCCCCAACGGTTGTGGAAAGAGCAACATCTCCGACGCCATCCGGTGGGTGTTGGGGGAGCAGTCGCCCAAGTCCTTGCGCGCCAAGCGGATGGAAGACCTCATCTTCAACGGCAGCGCCGAGCGCAAGCAGACGGGGATGGCCGAGGTTTCGCTCACCATCTGCGACCTCAAGGGCACGGTCACCGCGCCCCTCTACAAGGACTTCGATGAGCTCGTCGTCACCCGGCGCCTCTACCGCTCGGGGGAGAGCGAGTATCTCATCAACCGCAACCCCTGCCGGCTGAAGGACATCACCGACATCTTCCTCGACACCGGGGTCTCGCTCGACACCTTCTCCATCGTCGAGCAGGGCCGGATCGAGAGCCTGGTGAACGCCAAGCCCCTCGACCGGCGCCTCCTCATCGAAGAGGCGGCCGGCATCATGAAGTACAAGAGCCGCCGCAACGAGGCCCTCCGCAAGCTCGACCTCGCCCAGGCGAACCTCCTGCGCGTAGGCGACGTGATGCGCGAGAAGGAGACGCGGCTGCGCTCGCTGCGCCGCCAGGCGCGCAAGGCGACCTTCTTCAAGGAGTATCGGGCCGAGGTCGAAACCCTCGACCTCACCAAGTCTTCCCTCGACCTTCTCCTCCTCGAGGAGGAGCTGAAGCCGGTGGAGCGGGAGCACGACCGGCTCAAGAATGAGGAAGAGGGGCTCGCCGCCGCCCTCTCGGCGCGCGATGCCGATCGCGAGCGATGCCGTATCGAGCTGGCCGAGCGCTCCGAGCGGCTGGCCGAGGCCCGCCGCCGCGCGGTGGAGACCGAGGGCATCCTCCTGCGCCTGGAGAACCGGCTGGAGATGCTCTCGGCCCAGCTCGTCGAGCTGGACGCCGAGGAGGAGCGCCGCGCGGAGGAGGTCGAGACCCTCTCCCGCGAGGCCGAGCGGCTGGAGGAGGAGAGCGAGCGGTTGAGCGCCCTGGAGGCCGCGCTGGCCGGGGAGACGGAGCAGTCCCAGAGGCGGTTCGATGTCGGCGCGGCCGAGCTGGCCGCCGTTCGCGGGGAGCTCTCCGAGGTGGAGGCCGCCGCGGCCCAGGCCCGGCGGACCCAGGAGGAGGAGGTCGAGGCCCTCAGCCGCTCGCGCCAGAGAGTGGTGGCCGCCGAGTCCCAGCGCGAGGGGGTGGGCCGCTCCCTGGAGCGGATCGGGCGCGAGATGGAGGAGGCCGAGCGCCTTCGCGCGGAGGTGCGCGCGGAGGCGGAGTCCCTGGCCGCGCGCTTCGAGGAGATCGCCGGGGAAGAGAAACGCTTGAAGGAAGAAGCCGAGCGCCTCGCGGGCGAAAAGGCCCGCCTGGAGGAGCAGGTTCACGGGTCCGAGGCGTCCCTCACGGCCGAGCGCGAAACCCTGGTCAAGTCGCGCTCCTCCCTCCAGGAGCTCGAGCGGCTCGAGGAGGAGGGCGGCTCCGAGCGCGTCGGCGCGGCCGGCTTCCGCGCGTGCGGCGCCGAGGTGCTGGACGCCCTCGCCAACATCCTCATCGTGGAGCCCCGGTTCCAAAAGGCGATCGAGGCGGCCCTCGGCGAGCGCCTGCTGGGCGTCGTGGTCAAGGACTTCGGCTCGGCCCTGGAGGCCGTCCGGGCGCTGGCCGCCTCCGGCGAGGGGCGGGGGCTCGCTCTCCCGCTCGAGGCTCGGAGGGAATCCTTCCCCTCGATTCCCGAGATGGAGGGGGTGCTGGGGCCGGCCATCGGGTTCGTCCGCTGCCCCGATGCGTATCGCCCCTTGATGGAAAGCCTGCTCGGCGGGGTCGGGGTCGCCCGCGACCTCGATTCGGCCCGCGCGGCGTGGGAGCGCGGCCCCGGCGGAGCGGTTTGGACGACGCTGGAGGGGGAGGTCATCCTTCCCTCGGGCGCGGTGGAGGGAGGCGTGGCCGCCGGCGAGCGATCCGGCCTCCTCGAGCGGACCCGCCGCCGGGAGCAGCTGCGGATCGAGGTGGAGGCTTTCGAAGGTCGTCTCGCCGAAACGGAGGCGCGCCTTGCCCGACAGAGCGA
>JAZGDQ010000046.1:0-3499 GCA_036477985.1 bacterium | reverse complement strand
GGTGGTAGCGGAGGCTCACAGGCGCAAGCAGACCGTCGTGACGGTCCCCCGGCTGGAGGCGGTGTTCGATGCGCTGATCCCCGGCCCGGCCCGAGAAATGTTGCGCTCCCGGGCGAAGGAATCCCTTCCCTCCGGGCCCCCCGGGGAGGGGGGAGGGGAGGGACCGATGATCACCTGGTCGCTCGGGGCCGTCGAGAAGCTGCGTGGAATCGAGGATGGCGAGGAGCGCCGGGGCGCCCTGGAGAAGATCGCCGCCTTCGCGCAAGAGCGGGGGCTGCGCCGGGTCACCCCCTCGATATTCGCCGCGGCCCTGGGGGAGCCCCTCCGTCCTCCGGATCGGCCGGGGGAGAGCGAACCGCGCTAGGAAGATGAACTCCTTTCCAGGAGAGGAGAGGATGGCGGAAACCACCGAGAGGCGCGTGCAGGCCATCAGCTGGAACCTTACCCAGCGCTGCAACCAACGCTGCGCCCACTGCTACATGAGCGCTTTCCCCGGGGCGGGGACCTCTGCGGAGCTCGACCGGGATGAGTGCCTCCGCGTGGTGGACCAGGTGGCCGAGGTGAATCCCAACGCCTTCCTCATCCTGACGGGAGGGGAGCCCCTGGTTCGGCCCGACGTTTTCGACATCGCCGAAAGGGCGTCGGACCGGGGGTTTACGGTGGTCCTCGGGACCAACGGCGTCCTCCTCGACGAGCGGGCGGCCGAGCGCATGAAGGCCTCGGGCATTCAAGGGGCAAGCGTGAGCTTGGACTCGCTCGACCCGGAGCGGCACGACCGCTTCCGCGGCCTCCCCCACTCCTGGGAAAAGGCGGTGCGGGCCATGCGCCTGCTGCGGGAGGCGGGCCTCCCCTTTTCTCTCCATTTCTCGGTCATGGAGTGGAACGCGGACGAGTTGCCCGCCGTGGCGGACTTCGCCCGGGAGTTGGGCGCCCAGGTGCTGAACGTATTCTTCCTCGTCCGCACGGGGCGGGGCGAGGGTCTTGGCGGACTTCCCGCTTCCCGTTGCGAGGAGGCGTTGCGCTTTCTGGCGCGGGCCCAGGGTGTGAAAGGGAACGGGGACGGTCCCGTCGAGGCGCCCGCCGGGGCGGGGGAACTCCTCATCCGGGCGAAATGCGCCCCGCATTTCCGCCGGGTCGTCTACGAGCGCGATCCCGCTTCACCCCTCCTCGCGGACTACGCCAACGGCGGTTGCCCCGCGGGACGGGAATATTGCCGGATCGGCCCCTCGGGCGAGGTGACGCCCTGCCCCTATGTCCCGCTCTCGGCGGGAAGCCTGCGCGAGAAGCCTTTCGGAGAAATCTGGCGCTCCTCCTCCCTCCTCGGCCATTACCGCTCGGGCACGCTCAAGGGGAGGTGCGGCCGGTGCGAATTCCGCGAGGTGTGCGGGGGGTGCCGGTGCCGTGCCTACGCGGCGACGGGCGACGTCATGGCGGAGGATCCCGCTTGCGCCTACGAGCCCCGCGGCGACGTTCCCCTGGTGCATTTTTCCGAGGAGAGGCGCTTCGGGCTCGCGTTCGAGACGGACCTCGTCTGGACCGACGAGGCCCGGGAGCGTCTCTCGCGCATCCCTTCCTTCGCACGGGGGATGGTGACGAAAAGCGTGGAGGATTTCGCGCGCGACCGGGGCGTCTCCCCCATCACGGCCGAATTCATGAAAGAGGCCCGAGAGGCCCTCCTCCCGGGGAGCGTCAGGCCCGGCTTCGTTCGCGATCGCCTCGGGGGGAAACAATGAGGACGAACGTTGCGGTCCCCGGGAGCCATCGGCGGGCGAGGGGGCGCTGGCTCCTGGCGGCGCCGCTGGGCCTCCTGGCGCTCCTCCCCCTCGCCGCGCTGGCCCAGCCGGAGGCTGGCGTGGAATACCGCAGCTTCTTCGGTTTCGACTCCCGCACCGCAGTCTGGGTAACGGCGCAACTCCATCTGATGTTCGGGGCCTTCGTTCTGGGAGTTCCCATCTTCGCCCTCATCACCGAGTACATCGGACACCAGACGGGCGACCAACGGTACGACCGCCTCGCGCATGAGTTCACCAAGCTCCTCTCGGCCGCCTTCGCCACGACGGCCTCCCTCGGAGGTCTCTTCGCATTCCTCTTGTTCGGCCTCTATCCGCGCTTCATGAACTTCATGGGCGACGCCTTCCACGGCTCGACGTATATCTACGCCCTGCTCTTCTTCGGCGAGGTCTTCTTCCTCTACCTCTACTACTACTCCTGGGAGCGGATGCAGGGCGGGAGGAAGAAGTGGCTCCACATGGGAGTTGGGCTGGCGCTGAACCTGACGGGCATCGTGATCATGGCCATAGCGAACTCATGGGTCACCTACATGATGAGCCCCACGGGAATCGAACCCGAGACGAACCGGTTCGTGGGCTCCGCCTGGGGGGCGATCGCGAACCCCCTCTGGATGCCCCTGAACGTGCACCGCCTCATCGCCAACGTGGCCTTCGGGGGCTTCGTCGTGGGGGCCTACGCCGCCGTCAGGTTCTTGGGGTCGAGTAGCGAGGAGGAGCGGGCACACTACGACTGGATGGGCTATGTGGGCAACTTCATCGGGATGGGCGCCCTGATCCCGCTGCCCTTCGCCGGCTATTGGCTGGGGCGCGAGATTTACAGCTTGAGTCCGGTCATGGGCAACAACATGATGGGCGGGGCTTTTAGCTGGACCTTCATCATCCAGGCCATGCTGATCGGGATGCTCTTCATCGGGGCCAACTTCTACCTCTGGAACGGAATGGGGCGCATCCCCGGGGCCGACCGGTACCAGGGCTTCATCAAGTGGATCAACCTCAGCCTCATCCTCTGCTTCGCCGTCTGGCTCACGCCCCACAACCTTCCGCTGAGCTCGGCCGAGCAGGTGCTGATGGGAGGCCAGTATCACCGCGTGCTGAAATATCTGGGCCTCATGCCCGCCAAAAACGCCGCGGTGAACTTCATCATTCTCTCCACCTTTTTGAGCTTCTTGCTCTACCGCCGGGGGAACAAAGGCGAGCGTCTCCCCTTCGCCGCCCACGGTCTGCGGGGCAGGCTCGTGGTGGGGGGAGCGGGGGCGGTGTCGATCCTGCTCCTGCTCTGGTTCGCCCGCGTGCTCTTCACGCTGGATCCGCACGAGATGGACCTTTTGCCGGACCGCCGCGTGTATTTTCTCATCCCGGCCTACCTCTTGTTCGCCCAGGCGGCCGTGGCGGCGATCTGCGTCTGGATGACCTACCGGGACGGCGGCGTGGTGGCCCAGTTTATCTACCTCGGGACCGCGGTCTTCTTCGTCACCTTCTTCCTGGGGGTCTACGGCTTCGTGGTGCTCGAGAAGGCCAACCCCTTTCTCCGGGAGATCGCCGTGGTCCAGGTGCTCATTGTGCTCACCGCCCTCATCTTCGTGACGGCCGTGGACGTCTACGTCTTCCGGGGGGCGAAGGAGGTCGGCGGGATCCAGTGGGGGAAGGTCCCGATCCGGGCGCAATACACGCTGATCCTCCTCTGCGTAAGCGTCGTGCTGCTCATGGGA
>JAZGDQ010000459.1:0-4069 GCA_036477985.1 bacterium | reverse complement strand
TATCGCAGTACCTCGAGGACCTGGAAAAGAACCTGGAGTCGGTCTCGCTCCACATCATGCTCTCCAACGGCGGGATCAGCACGGCCGCGTTCGCCGCGAAGAGCCCCATCCGCATGTTCGAGTCGGGTCCGGCGGCGGGCGCGCTCGCGGCCGTTTACTTCGGAAAGCTCAGCGGCCTGAAGGACATCGTCGCCTTCGACATGGGCGGGACCACGGCGAAGACCTGCATCATCGAGAACGAAGAGCCCCACATCACCTTCCGCTTCGAGATCGCGCGCGTGAAGCGCTTCAAGCAAGGGAGCGGCCTGCCCATCCAGGTGCCCTGCATCGATCTGATCGAGGCGGGGGCGGGGGGCGGCAGCATCGCGCGCATCGACAACCTGGGCCTCCTCAAGGTGGGGCCGGAGAGCCAGGGCGCCTCGCCCGGGCCGGCCTGCTACGGACTCGGCGGGGAGGAGCCCACCGTCACCGACGCGAACCTCCTCCTGGGCTACATCAACCCGGCGTACTTCCTGGGCGGGGAGATGGAGATCTTCCCCGACGCCGCGGCCGAGGCCATCCAGAAGAAGATCGCCGAGCCCCTGAAGATCGATACCGTGCAGGCCGCCTGGGGCATCCACGAGCTCGTCAACGAGACGATGGCCACCGCCACCCGGATCCAGCTCTCCGAGCGCGGCAAGGACCCCCGCAACTTCACCCTCATCGCCACGGGCGGGGCCGGGCCGGTGCACGCCTTCCGGCTCGCGCGCAAGGTGGGCCTGCGGCGGATCGTCTGCCCGCCGGCGGCGGGGCTCGCCTCGAGCCTGGGGCTTTTGACCGTTCCCTTCAAGGTCGACACCGTGGACAGCAATGTCATCCTTCTCGATCAGGTGGACCTGCCCAGGCTCAACTCCCTGCTCACCGATCGGGAGAAGAGGTGCCACGCCCTCCTCCGGACGGCCGGCGTGCGCGACCGGGACATCCGCATCCAGCGGATGGCGGACATCAGCTTCGAGGGGCAGGGCTTCCCCATCACCATCCCCATCCCCTCGGGCAAGCTCACCGAGTCCCATTTCGAGACCATCGAGAAGACCTACCGGGAGCACTACGCCGAGGTGCACGGCCGGGCCATCAAGGACGTTCCCCTCCGGGTGTTCAGCTGGCGGATCTTCGGAATTGGGCCCGACCCGAAGATCAAGATCAAGTTTTCGAACCTCTCCGGCCGCCCCGGAAAGACGCCCCTGAAGGAGACGCGGCGGATTTACCTCCCCGAAAACAAGGGGTTCCGGAAGGTGAACGTATACGACCGCTACATGATCCGGCCCGGGCAGAGCTACAAGGGCCCCGCCCTCCTCGAGGAGCGGCTCACCACCACGGTGATCGGATCGCGCTCGCGCTTTTACGCCGACAAGAACCAAAACCTCATCATCGAACTCTAGGAGGCAGAACCCAATGGTCCGCAAGGGGGTCGACGCGATCACCCTGGAAGTGCTTTGGAGCCGCCTTATCGCCATCGCCGAGGAGGCGGCGACCGAGATCGTGCGCACATCGTTCTCGACGACGGTCCGCGAGGCGCAGAACTTCGCCGTCGTGATCCTCGATCCGAAGGGCAACTCCATCGCCCAGGCGAATTCGACGATGCCGAGCTACGTGGGCGCCATTCCGATCACGGCGCGCCACCTTCTGAAAATATTTCCGCCCGAGTCGTTCAAGCCCGACGATCTCGTCCTGACGAACGATCCCTGGATCGGCACCGGGCACCTCCAGGACATCACCTCGCTCACGCCCATCTTCTACAAGAAGAACCTCGTGGGCTTCATCGCCATCACCACCCACGTGACCGACATGGGCGGGAAGCTCCGCTCCCCCGAGGTGCGCGAGATCTACGAGGAGGGCCTCCAGCTCCCGCCCTGCAAGTACGTCTCGGCCGGGCAGGTGAACCCGGACATCCTCCGGATCATCCGCGCGAACGTGCGCGTGCCCGAGCAGGTCGAGGGGGACATCATCTCCCACATGGTGGCGGGCCGGCTGGGCAGCCAGCGCGTGCAGGATAAGCTCAGCGAGTACAAGCTGCGCGACCTGAACTCCATCGCCTCGACGATCTACCAGCGCTCGGAGAACGCCATGCGCGAGGCGATCAAGAAGGTGCCCGACGGGGAGTACCGCTTCCAGGTGAGCACGGACGGCTACGACGAGCCCCTCATCATCCGCGTGGAGGTGCGGGTGCGGGGGAGCAGCATCCTCGTGGACTACACGGGCTCCTCGCCCCAGGTGGACCGCGGGCTCAACGCCACGCTGAACTACGTCTACGCCTACTCGGCCTTCGCCCTCAAATGCCTCTTCTGCCCCCAGGTGCCCAACAACGAGGGCGCCTACCGGCCCGTCAACGTCTCGGCGCCCGAGGGGAGCATCCTCAACCCGCGCTACCCGGCGCCGGTGAACGGCCGCTCCATGGTGGGGCACTTCATCCCCTCGGCCATCTTCGGCGCCCTGTGCAAGGCCGTTCCCAATCTCGTCCAGGCGGCGAGCGGAAGCCCCACCTGGGCTCTCAACGCGGCGGGGGTGGACAAGCAGAACCGCCGCTTCGCCGGCAACTTCTTCCTCAACGGCGGCCAGGGAGCCTCGAGCGGGCACGACGGGCGGACCTGCATCTGCTTCCCCTCGAACACCTCCAACACGCCCATCGAGGTGCTCGAGCACATCGTTCCCCTCCTCGTCGAGCGCAAGACGGTCATCCGCGACAGCGGCGGGGCGGGGGAGTTCGTGGGCGGCCACGGGCAGCAGGTCATCGTCAAGTCCCTCTCGGACGTGCCCATCCTCCTCACCTTCCAGAGCGAGCGCACGCGCCACCCGGCCTACGGCCTCTTCGGCGGGCGCAACGGCCGGCTCGGCAAGGCCACCCTGAACGGGCGCCCCATCAACCCCAAGCGCCAGTGGGTGATGAGCCCGGGGGACCGGCTCGTGCTCGAGGTGCCGAGCGGCGGGGGATACGGCGACGCCAAGAACCGCGATCGCGAGGCCATCGAGCGGGAGATGCACGAGGGCCTTCTCTCCCTCCAGAAAGCCCGCACCGAGTACAACTACAACGGCGAATTCTCCTCCGGCTCCTGAGGCCGATGTCCCCTCCCTCCCGCCGGTGGGTGGCCGTCACCTCCACCGAAGACCTCCCCGTCGCCCTGGGGCCCGTCCGCCGCGCCCTGCGGGGCGTCGCCCCGGTGCGCGCCGTCGCCCTCCCGTTCCGGCCCCTCTCCCCGAAGGAGGAGGCTGAGTACGCCGGCATCCTCCGCGGGGCCGAGGGCATCCTCCTTCGCCCCGGCTACCTCACCGCCTCCCTCCTGGACCGCCTCCCCGGCCTGCGGGTGGTGGCGGTGCACGGGGCCGGGGTGGACCAGGTGGACGTCGCGGCCTGCACCGAGCGGGGCGTCCTCGTCACGAACACCCCGGGGGCGAACGCCGACTCGGTGGCCGAGCTCGCGCTCGGGCTCATGCTCTGCCTCGTCCGGCGGATCCCCCAGGCGGCCCGCGGCGTGAGCGAGGAGCGCCTCTGGGGCGAGGCGCGCCACACCGGCGTCGAGCTGCGGGGGAAAACGCTGGGGCTCGTCGGGATGGGGCAGGTCGGCTCCCGGCTGGGGAAGGCCGCCCGGGCGCTGGGGATGAAGGTGTGCGCCCACGACCCGGGCGTCACGGCCGCCGAGATCCGCCGGCGGGGGGCGCGGCCCATGGGGCTGGACGCCCTCCTCGCCGCCTCGGACATCGTCTCCCTCCACGCGCCGCTCACCCCCGGGACGCGCCACCTCATCGGCCCGCGCGCCCTGCGGCGCATGAAGAAGGGCGCCTTTCTCGTGAACGCGGCGCGCGGCCCCCTGGTGGACGAGCGGGCGCTCGCCCGGGCGCTCGCGTCGGGAAAGGTGGCGGGCGCGGCGCTGGACGTGCTCGAGGGGGAGCCGCCCGATCCCCAAAGCCCGATCTTCGAGGCGCCCAACGTCATCCTCACCCCGCACATGGCGGGCTCGACGGCCGACTGCCTCGAAGCCATCGCCCGGGTCGCGGGGGAGGACATCGCCCGCGTCCTGAGCGGGCGCCGGCCCCG
>JAZGDQ010000458.1:0-3009 GCA_036477985.1 bacterium | reverse complement strand
CCCCCCAGGCGCTCGTGCCCAAGTTCAATAAACTCAATCCCTTAGAGGGCGTGAAGCGCCTTATCGGCAAGCAAGGCTGGATGGACCTCTTCAAGTCCCTGGCCAAGGTGGGGACCGTCGGCTACGTCGCCTTCTTCTCCATCCAGGAGGTCTGGTTCCTCCTCCCGCAGCTCTCCCAGATGACGCCGGCCGCCATCATGGGCCATTTCTTCGAGATCGCCATGCGCATCGCCCTGCGGAGCACGATCGTCCTCATCTTCATAGCCGGCCTCGACTACGCCTTCCAGCGCTTCGCCTTCGAGAAGAGCATCATGATGAGCAAGGACGAGGTGAAGCAGGAGCACAAGCAGAGGGAAGGCGACCCGCTCGTGAAATCCCGGGTGCGCCAGATCCAGCGCGAGATCTCGCGCAAGCGCATGATGGCCGCCGTTCCCAAGGCGGACGTGGTGATCACCAACCCGACCCACTACGCCATCGCCGTCCAGTACGACCGCGCCGAGATGAACGCCCCCGTCGTCGTCGCCAAGGGGAAGGGGTTCCTCGCCCAGCGGATCCGCGAGAAGGCGAAGGAGAGCGACGTGCCCGTGGTCGAGGACAAGCTCCTGGCGCGCAGCCTCTACGGGGCCGTCCCGGTGGGCGCGGCGATCCCGGTCGAATTCTACAAAACCGTGGCCGAAATTCTCGCTTACGTCTACTCGCTGAAGCGGCGCGCCGCATAGCATAACGGGGAGAAGCGCGAATGAACGGAGGAGCGGGAATCGCCAGGCTGGCGCGGAACAGCGATGTGGCGATGGCCGTGGGGGTGGTGGGCATCCTCATCGTCATGATCCTCCCCATTCCGCCCGCGATGCTCGACGCCCTCCTCTCCTTCAACATCACCTTCGCGCTCATCGTCCTGCTCGTCTCCCTCTACACGACCGAGCCGCTCGAGTTCAGCGTCTTCCCCTCGCTCCTCCTCGTGACGACCCTGTTCCGCCTCTCCCTCAACGTCGCCTCCACCCGCCTCATCCTCCTGCGCGGGCACGAGGGGCCCGGCGGGGCCGGCCAGGTGATTGAGGCGTTCGGCAGCTTCGTCGTCGGCGGCAACTACGTCGTCGGCTTCGTCGTCTTCCTCATCCTCGTCCTCATCAACTTCGTCGTCATCACCAAGGGCGCCGGCCGGGTGGCCGAGGTCGCCGCCCGCTTCACCCTGGACGCCATCCCCGGCAAGCAGATGGCCATCGACGCCGACCTGAACGCAGGCCTCGTCAACGAGGCTGACGCCCGCCGGCGGCGCGAGATCATCAGCCAGGAGGCGGACTTCTTCGGCGCCATGGACGGGGCGAGCAAGTTCGTCCGGGGCGACGCCATCGCCGGCCTCGTCATCACCGTCGTCAACCTGCTGGGCGGCCTCGCCATCGGCATCCTCCAGCGCGGGATGGACATCGCGGAGGCGGCGGCCACCTACTCGATCCTCACCGTGGGCGACGGGCTCGTCACCCAGGTGCCGGCGCTGCTCATCTCCACGGCGGCGGGCATCGTCGTCACCCGCTCGGCCGAGAAGACCCACCTGGGCGCCACCATAGCCTCGCAGATTCTCACCCACACGCGGGCGATCGGGGTGGCGGCCGGCCTGCTCTTCGTCTTGGCCCTCTTCCCGGGCCTGCCCCAGCTTCCCTTCTTCCTCTTCGCCGGCCTGACGGGCGGGTTGGCCTATTACCTCTCCCAGGCGAAGAAGACCGAGATTCTGCGCCAGGAGGAGGAGGCCGCGGCCGAGGCCCCCGAGTCGGCGGCGGTCACCCCGGAGAACGTGGAGTCCCTCCTCCCGCTCGACCTCTTGGAGCTGGACGTGGGCTACGGCCTCATCCCCCTGGTGGACGCCCGCCAGAACGGGGAGCTGCTCGACCGCATCCGCTCGATCCGGCGCCAGTTCGCCCACGAGATGGGGCTCGTCGTGCCCCCCCTCCACATCCGGGACAACCTCCAGCTCAAGCCGGGCGAGTACAGCATCCTGCTCAAGGGGGTCGAGGTGGCCCGCGGCGAGCTGATGATGGACCACTTCCTCGCCATGGACACCGGGACGGTCGAGAACGCCGTTCCCGGAATCCCCACCTCCGAGCCCGCCTTCGGCCTGCCCGCCATCTGGGTCACGCCCGCCAACAAGGAGCGCGCCCAGTTCGCCGGCTACACCGTGGTGGACCCGGCGACCGTGGTGGCCACCCACGTGACCGAGATCATCAAGAAGTACGGCCACGAGCTCCTCACCCGCAGCGAGGTGCAGCGCCTCCTCGACAAGACGGCCGAGTCGCATCCCAAGGTCGTCGAGGAGCTGGTTCCCAACCTCCTCTCCCTGGGCCGGGTGCAGAAGGTGATCCAGAACCTCGTGCGCGAGGGGGTGAGCATCCGCGACCTCTTGACGGTGGTGGAGGCGCTCGCCGACTACGCCTCGGTCTCCCAGGACCCGGACGTGCTGACCGAGTACGTGCGGAGCCGCCTCGCGCGGGGCCTCACGGCCCAGTTCGCCGAGGAGAGCGGCACGATCAACCTCATCACCCTGGACTCGGAGCTCGAGGGCGTGCTCATCAACTCCCTCCAGCACACCGATCACGGGAGCTACCTCGCCCTCGAGCCCTCGATGGGCGAGCGCCTCCTGCGCGCCGTCCAGGTCCAGATGGAGCGCTTCGACGCCTCGAGCACCCCGCCCGTTCTCCTCGCCTCCCCGGCGGTCCGGGGACACCTGAAGAAATTCACAGAGCGGTTCATCCCGCAGCTCGCGGTGCTGAGCCATAACGAGATCGCGCCTGGCGTGCGCATCCAAAGCCTCGGGACGGTGACCTTGTCATGACGATAATGCGATTTCAGGGAAAAGACTTCCGGGATGTGTTGGGGAAAGTGCGGAGCGCCCTGGGGGCGGAGGCCGTGATCCTCTCGACCCGCACGGAGCGCCCCAAGGGGAAGGGCCTCGGCGGCGGCTTCGTCGAGGTGGAGGCGTCGGGGGAGATGCCCCCCTCGGGGCGGGAGGCCGTCGCC
>JAZGDQ010000457.1:0-4854 GCA_036477985.1 bacterium | reverse complement strand
CCGGATCGCCAATAAATTTCTTGCCAACCGATGCGCCGAACGCGCAGTAGCCGCCATAAGCCGGTACGTATTTCTCCCCCTCCGCCGTTGATGTAGACGGTGTCGGCCGGCATGAACTCGCACGCGTCCGAGCACATGAAGAGCGCCATCTCGGCGATCTCCTCGGGGCGCCCGAAGCGCCCCATGGGGACGGCGGCGCGCATCGACTCGCGCAACTCGGGGGAGGAGATGTCCTGGAACGGGGTGTCCACCGGGCCGGGCGAGATCGAGAGGCAGCGGATGCCCCGGTCGGCGAATTCGCGCGCGACACCCAGCGTCATCGAGACGACCGCCCCCTTGGCCGAGGCGTAGTGGACCGAGTGGCCGCCCCCGCCCCGGCGGTGGGCCATGCTCGCCATGTTGACGATCACCCCGCGGCCCTTTGCGAGCATCTCGGGCAGGACGGCCTGCATCGCGTAGAAGACGCCCTTGACGTTGAGGTCGTAGGTCCGCTCCCAAAGGCCGTCGTCGATCTCGAGAAAGGGGCTGCGCCGCAGGGCGGCCCCCGCCGAGTGGAACGAGAAGTCGATCCCCCCGAAGCGCTCCTTCGCCCGCGCCGCCATGGCGGTCGCGTCCGCCCGGGAGGTGACGTCCACCCGCATGTGGGCCCCCCTCCCGCCGCGCTCGGTCACCTCCTCGGCCGCCCCCGCCGCCCCCTCCTCGTCGATGTCGGCGCCGAGGACGTTCGCCCCCTCGCGGCCGAAGATCCGGGCCGCGGCGCGGCCGATTCCGCTCGCCGCCCCCGTGATGACCATGGTCTTTCCCGCGAAATAATCCGGCGTCTTCGGCATGGGGATCCTCTCTCCGGGGGAAGGGTCGGGCCGCGCGCGCTCGGGGATCGGCAGGCGGGCGGCGGGTTCCCGGTTCGGGGGATCTTCGTACGGACGGCCCCTCGGGGCAAGCGGATCCGCTCCTCCGCGGGGGCCGAAACCGCGCCGGCGGAGGATGAACCCGCGCCGGCTCTCCCCTCCGGTTTGCATTCCCGCGCGTTTGGGTTTAATCAACGCGGAACGGCGGGGGGCGGGAGGCCCCCCGGCTCGGGGAGCGAGGAGCCGATGCTGATCATACCCGCGGTGGATCTCAAGGGCGGCCGCTGCGTTCGGCTCATCCAGGGCCGCCGCGACCGCGAGATCGTCTACGGCGCCACCCCCGTCGAGGCGGCGCGTCGGTGGGTGGAGGAGGGCGCCAAGCGCCTCCACATCATCGACCTGGACGGCGCCTTCGACGGGGTCCCCGCCCACCTCGACGCCCTGCGCGATATGGCCGAGGCCGTCGATGTTCCCATCCAGTTCGGGGGGGGGGTGCGGAGCGAGGAGACCCTCGCGGCCGTCCTCGAGGCCGGCGCCCGCTACGTCATCCTGGGGACGAGCGCGCTGCGGGACCCCGATTTTCTCCGCCGGGCGGCGGAGGCGCACCCCGGCTGCATCCTCCTGGGCATCGACGCCAAGGACGGGGAGGTCAAGGTCGCCGGCTGGGAGGAGGGGGAGAAGATCGCCCCCGCCGAGCTGGCCCGCCGCTTCACGGATCTTCCCCTGGCCGGGCTCATCTTCACCGACATCCGCCGCGACGGCACCCTCGAGGGCTTCGACCCCGGGCCCACCTCCGCCCTCGCCGAGGCGGCCGGGATTCCGGTCTTCGCCGCGGGCGGGGTGAGCCGGCTCGAGGATATCGAAAAGCTCCTTCCCCTGGCCGCCAAGGGGGTGGCCGGCGCCGTGGTGGGCCGGGCCCTCTACGAGGGGACGCTGGAGCTGCGCGCCGCCCTGGAGCTCGTCCCGTGCTAGCCAAGCGGATCGTCCCCTGCCTCGACGTGCGCGAGGGCCGGGTGGTCAAGGGGGTGAACTTCGAGGGCCTGTGCGACGCGGGCGATCCGGTCGAGTGCGCCGCGGCCTACGACGAGATGGGCGCCGACGAGATCACCTTCCTCGACATCACGGCCTCGAAGGAGAAGCGCGGGACCCTGCTCGACGTCGTCTCGCGCACGGCCGAGTGCGTCTTCGTCCCCCTCACCGTGGGGGGCGGGGTGCGCGAGGAGGATGACGTGCGCGACCTCCTGCGGGCGGGGGCCGACAAGGTGAGCATCAACAGCGCGGCGCTGCGCGATCCCGATCTGCTCCGGCGCGCCTCCCGGCGCTTCGGCAGCTCCACCATCGTCTGCGCGGTGGACGCCAAGCGGGTCCCCAACGGCGGGGGCCCTCCCCGCTGGGAGGCCTACACCCACGGCGGGAGCCGGCCCACCGGGCGCGACGCGGTGGCCTGGGCCGAGGAGGCGGCCGCCCTCGGGGCCGGGGAGATCCTCCTCACGAGCATGGATCGCGACGGCACGCGCGACGGCTACGACATCGACCTCACCCGGGCGGTGGCCGACCGCGTCGGGGTGCCCGTCGTCGCCTCGGGCGGGGTGGGCTGCCTGGAGCACCTCTACGAAGGGGTGGCCGAGGGGGGCGCCGAGGCCGTCCTCGCCGCCTCGATCTTTCACTTCGGGGAGTTCACCGTGCGCGAGGCGAAGGAGTACCTGCGGGAGCGGGGGGTGGAGGTGCGGCTGTGAGCGATCTCAATCTGGCCGAGGTGAAGTGGAACGCGCAGGGCCTCGCGCCCGCCGTCTGCCAGGACGCGGCGACGGGCCAGGTCCTCACCCTCGCCTGGGTGAACGAGGAGTCGCTCCGCCTCACCCTGGAGAAGGGGACCGTCCACTTCTGGTCGCGCTCGCGCGGGGCGCTCTGGCACAAGGGGGAGACCTCGGGGAACTACCTCCACCTCGTCTCGGCGAGCCTGGACTGCGACGGGGACGCGCTCCTCTTCCTCGTCCGCCCCGACGGGCCCGCCTGCCACACCGACCGGATGTCGTGCTTCTTCAACGAGGTGGTCTCCCTGGAGGATGCGGGCGCGCTCGGGGGGGATCTCTCCTTCGATCCCACCCTCCTCGAGTCGATCTACAAGCTCATCCTCCGCCGCCGGGAGGCGGCCGACACCGAGGGGAGCTACGTCGCCCGCCTCTTTCAGGGGGGGACGGACCGCATCCTCAAGAAGGTGAGCGAGGAGGCGAGCGAGGTTGTCCTGGGGGTGAAGAACGGGCGCCGCGAGGAGGTGGTGGCCGAGATGGCCGACCTGTGGTTCCACTCCCTGGTGGCCCTGGCCGTCCACGACACCCCCCCCGGAGAGGTGTACGCCGAGCTTGCGCGCCGATTCGGCAAGGGGGGGCGCAAGGAGAGCAAGTAGGCCGCCGCCCGTCCGCCGTCCCCGCCCGCCCGCGCCCGCTCGAACCCCGCCCCCGGCGAATGACGAGAGGAGAGGGCAGGCGGTGCGGATGTGCAGGAAGACCCCCTGGCCCGTCTTTCTCGTTCTCCTCCTCGCGCTATCCGCCGGCGCGCCTGCGGCCGAACCCCGAAAGGACGGGGGGGCGGGCGCCGTCCGGGAATCCACCCTCCTCTCTGCGTTCGACTCCCTCGCCTTCCGGGAGCGGGAGCGCCGCCTACGCGGCGCCGAGGAGAAGGCGCGGGCCGCCGTGGCCAAGGCCAACGCCGCCTACATCAAGGCGCGCGGAGAGGAATCGGCCCGGGATCTCGCCCGCACCGATCGCAACGCCGCCTATCACGCCCTGGATCAAGCGAGCGGCCGCCTCGCCCGCCTCCGCTTCATCATCGAGGCCTTGAAGATCCTGCGGAAGGGGTTCGGCGCCCTCCTCGACCGGGAGGCCGGCGCCCTGCTGCGGGAGGAGATCGGTTTTCACCGCGAGCCCGCCCTCGAGAAGCGCCTCGTCCGGATCGTCGAACGCCTCAAGAGGCATTCGATTCTCCCGAACGATACGCTCCGGGTGCGGATCCTGAATTCGGACGGGGTCGCCATCACGGCGGCCGCCCCCGCGGCGACGGCGGCCGCCACCGCGGGGGCGATTTATTTCGTGAAGGGCCACCTCGCCGAAGAGCCCTCCGGGGATGAACTGATGTTCACCGCGGCCCGGGCGATCTCCCACTCCGACCTCGGGCATCCGGCCCTCGCCATCGCCAGCCGCTTGGGCCTGACCTTCGCGGAGGTCCGTTTTCCCACGAAGGCGGGGGTCCGGGAGCCGAAGTTGCGGGCCGCCCTCCGGGAGGTGGCGCGGGAGGTGGCGCGGGGCCGCTACGCCCCGGCCCGGATGCGGGAGGCGGACCTCATGGGCGCGCGCATGGCCCTGGCCGCGGGGGCCTCTCCCCGGGGAATCCGCGAAACCTTCGCGCGCGCCCGGTCGCGGGGTTTTTATCCGGACGCCGCCGAGCGCCTCCGCGCCCTGGAGAAAGCCCTCGGCTTGCGCCTCGGCGAGGAGAAGTCCCCCTGAGGCGGCGGGAGATATCTCTCCCTCGCCCCCTCCCCCCTCCACCCCTTCCGATTCGCCCGGTGCCCGTGCGCGATTCCGGCGCTTGACGGGGGCCGGAGGAATAGCGAAAATAAGACGAAAATATGCGTCCGGCCGGGGGAGGGAGTTCCGATGGCGAGAGAGGGGGGCCTGCGCGGGCGCGTGGCGGCGGGGAATCCCCCGAACCGCTTCGAGCGGCTCCGCTACCAGCCGGCGCCGGACTCGGCGCGCCCGGCCGATGCCGCCGCGCCCAGGACCGAGCTTCTCCGGGACGATTCGCGCTCCATCATCAGCACGAACGAGAGCCCGGACGTGGGCTTCGAGGCGACCCTCAACCCCTACCGCGGCTGCGAGCACGGCTGCGTCTACTGCTACGCCCGGCCCACTCACGAGTACCTGGGCTTTTCGGCGGGCCTCGACTTCGAGACCAAGATTCTGGTGAAGGAGCGGGCCCCCGCCCTCCTGGAGGAGGCGCTGGCCTCCCC
>JAZGDQ010000456.1:0-9608 GCA_036477985.1 bacterium | reverse complement strand
CCCTTTCCCACCACCCCGGGGCTGCCGGCCGCCTCCACCCCGCCGGCGGCGAACAGGGGCCGGGGGTTGCGCATCCCGAAGGGGGCCATGCCCTCCAGGCGCTCCAGAAGGGGAAGGTCCAGCTCGGCGAAATCCACCTCCGCGTCCAGCTCCAGCCCGGGCGCGGGGTCCGCCTCCGCCCCGCGCGCGCGCGCGCGCGCCTCCTCCTCGAAGCGCGCGCAGAAGGCCTCGAATTGATCGCGGCGGACGGTGAGGCCCGCCGCCGCCTTGTGGCCGCCGAACTGAACGAGCAGATCGGCGCACCGGGCGAGGGCGTCGTAGAGGTGAAACCCGGGCGCGCCCCGGCCCGAGCCCTTCCCCTCCTCTCCGTCGAAGTGGACGAGGATGACGGGGCGGAGGTGCTCCTCCACGAGGCGGGAGGCGACGATGCCGATCACCCCCGGGTGCCACCGATCGCTGGCCAGCACGATGGCGCCCCGCTCGGCGGGGGGCGGACCCTCGGCGAGCTGGGCGGCGGCCTCCTCGAGGGCCTCCTCCTGGAGGTCGCGCCGCTGGCGGTTCCACTCCTCGAGCTTCTCGGCGCAGGCCCGCGCCCACACGGCATCGAGCGAGGTGAGCAGCTCCACCCCCGTCCGGGGGTCCCCCACCCGGCCCGCCGCGTTCAGGCGGGGCCCCAGGGTGAAGCCCACGTGGCCCGCCGTGAGGGCATCCGCCTTCAAATCGGCCGCGGCGATCAGCGCGCGCACGCCCGCCTTCCGCGGGTCGGCGGGAGGCGGCCCCCTCCCGTCCCCCTTCGGGGGGGAGAGGAGCTCCAGCCCGGTGCGGACCATGACGTGGTTCTCCCCCAGGAGGGGAACCACGTCGGCCACCGTCCCGAGCGCCACCAGGTCGAGGTGCTGTCTCAGGTTGGGGAGCTCCCCCGAAAAGCCCGCATCGTGCAGGCGCCGCCGCACGGCCGCCGCCAGCTTGAAGGCGACCCCCACCCCGCTGAGATCCGCGAAGGGGTAGCCGCACCCCGGTTGATGGGGATTCAGGACGGCCAGGGCGTCGGGCAGGCGCTCGGGCGGGCGGTGGTGGTCGGTGACGATGAGAGCGATTCCCATCCGGCGGGCCTCCTCGGCCGCCTCCGCGCCGGTGATGCCGCAGTCCACCGTCACCACCGTCTCGCAACCCTCCTCGCGCAGCCGCCGCAGCCCCTCCGAATGGAGACCGTAGCCCTCGCGCAGGCGGTGGGGGATGTAGTAGGGCGAGCGCAGGCCGAGGGAGGAGAAGAAGCGCTGCAGGAGGGCGGTCGCCGAGATGCCGTCGACGTCGTAGTCGCCGTAGACGCCGATGGGGCGGCCCTCGAGGACCTGGCGGGCGAGGTGGCCCGCGGCCTCCTCCATCCCCTTCATGAGGAAGGGATCGTGGAGCGAATCGAGGGAGGCCGCCAGGAAGGCGCGGGCCTCGGCGGCCTCGCGGACCCCCCGGAGGAGGAGGAGCCTTCCCAGGAGGGGGGGCGCCCCGATATCGCGCGCGAGGCGCCGCGCCAGGTCCTCCTCCACCTCGCGCACGGACCAGCGCAGCGGGAAGGCGGGCCGGCCCGCCGCCTCGGCAATCCCCTCCCGGAGCCGGCTCACTTTTCCCGGCCCCCTCCCTCCTCCTCGGACAGAGGCGCGCTGGGCTCCCCCCGCGCCCGCCCGCTCCGGCGCCAGCGGTCGCGGCGCAGGGGCCGGGGCATGGGGAGGGAGAGCATCTTGCGCACCTCGCCGAAGCCCCTTTTCAGCGGACCCGCGTGGGGGCGGTCGAAGGCCGTCATGGCGAGAGAGATCCGGTTCATGAGGCGCTTGGAGCGGCACGCCTCCTTGTTCACGATGATGGAGAAGGCCAGGGTCTCCCCGTTCTTCGCCGCGGCGTACCCGCTCAGGGCGTGGACGCCGAAGAGGAGCCCCGTCTTGGCGCGAATCCGGCGGGCCGCCTTGCTCCTCCGCAGGCGCTTGCGCACCGTGCCGTCCACCCCGATGACGGCGAGGGAGGCGAGGAACTCCGGGCGCAGGCGGAAGTCGCGGTGGATGCCCTCGAGCACGGTCACCAGAACCCAGGGGGTGAGCCGGTTCAGGCGGCTCAGGCCCGAGCCGTCGGCCAGGATGAACTCGCCGGGGGGGATTCCCATGCGCTCGAGGAAATCGCGCACCACGGCCAGCCCCTTCTCGGCGGTTCCGGGCGGCTCTTCGACCTCGGCGCCCAGGGTCTTGAGAACCTGCTCGGCCACGAAGTTGTTGCTGAACTTGTTCAGGTCGCGGATGATCGCCCCCAGAGGGCGCGAGAGGTGGCGCTCGATGAGACGCGCCTCGGGGGGCGTGACCCCTGTCCGGACGCCGCCCTCGAGCCGAATCCCCTCCCCCCGCAGATAGGCGGAGAAGGTGGTCGCCGCGAAGCGCGTCGGGTCCGAGACGGAGACGCGGTATCGGACGCGGGGCCAGTGACCGGGAATCCGCCCGCGCACCTCGATGATGTCCACCCCATCCTTGGTCCGCCTCTTTATGCGGATGGTGGACCGCCCCCGTCGCGGGCCCGTCACCGTCCGGTTCACGAGGCGCACCCCGTCGGAGGGCGGGTCGATCTGGACGCGCGCCCTCTTCCTCGCCTTCGCGCCCGGCTCGACGTAGACGGTCACGACGCTGAAGTTGACGGCGAGCGCCCCGTGGGGGGCCTGGTAGGGGCGGGCGGCCCCCTTCTTCCAGCCTTTCCCCGCGCGCTTGGAGTCGAAAAAGGTGTCGTCGGCGACCAGGTCCCCCTCCACCTTGCGAATGCCGCGCAGCCGCACCCGGTGGGCGAGGTAGTGCAGCTTCTCGGGAACGAGGACGGGATCCCCGTACCCCTTCAGGTAGAGGTCTCCTTGCAGGACGCCCCCCGAGACGGGGCCGTCCGCGTAGACGTCGGTGGGGAAGGTGTAGTCCGGCCCCAGGCGGGCGAGGGCCGCCGCCGAGATGAGGATCTTGACGTTCGAGGCGGGGATGCGCTTCTCACCCGCCCGGTGGGCGAAGAGGGTCTCCCCCGTGAAGATGGCGCGGATGAGGACCCCGACCCCCTTGGGGCGGCGGCACTCGCCCCGGATGGCGCGCTTGACGGCGGCCTGAAGGGCGACCGGCGAGGTGATGGGGGAAACCGGCTTCCCACGGCGGCGCTTCTTCCGGGCCGCGCCGGCCGGCCCGCCCCCGGCGAGGAGGACGAGGAGGAGGGCGAGGGAAACGCACAGGGCGCGGCGCGCGCGGCGGGGCGGCCTTCCGGACGGTCGGGCCATCTGCCTCCTCCCTTGGGGTCTCACAGCCAGGACAGCGCCTGGATGAGGCTCTCGATGGAGGGGCGATCCGTGTAGTCGACCCCGATGTGGCGGTAGCGGACGTAGCCGCGCTTGTCGATGATGAACACCGCGGGCCGGGAGATCCCCTCCTTGGGATGGAGCACCCCGTAGAGATTGATGATCCGGCGCTTCTGGTCGGACACCAACAGGAACCTGACGCCGAGTTCGCGCGAGGTGCGGCTGAGGGTGAGGGCGTCGTCCACGCTGATCGCGACGATCTCGGTGTCCATCGAGGCGATCTTTTCCGAGTAGGTCTGCAGCTCGACCAGCTGCCGCTGGCAATAGCTTCAGAAGAACCCGCGGTAGAAGACAAGGAGGAGGTGCTTCGACTTCCTCCCCGGCTCGTCCGAGCGGAAGCCCTGTATCTCGAACTGGGGCGCCTTGCTTCCCACCTTGGGCGGGAAGGAGCCCCCCCCGGTGGCCGCGAGGGCCTGCGCGGCGAGCGCGGCGACGAGCGCGAGCGCGCCCAGAATCCGAGAAAGGCTCCCGAAGGCTCTCTGTCCGCGCACCGGAGGTGATTCTCCCAGAGCAGGGTGAAGGCGGACCGGGAAAAGAAGGTGAGATCTTAATCCCTGCCCCCACCGGTGTAAACCCTCGGCGGGGGCGGTTCCGTTGACGAAGGGGAACGCCTATGCCACCTTCGGGGCGCCCCTACCGCCCCGCCCGAACGGAGCGGCCCCGACGGTGTGCGACGCCCGGGCGCAAGGAAATCGGAGGCGGCGGGCCGCCCTCCCGGCGCTCCTCGCAGGGGCGATCCTCGCGGGGGCGCTGCCCCTCGCCCTCGCCGGGTGCGGGAGCGAGCCCCTCCCGCCGGGGCGGAACCTCGTCGTCGGAATCGAGAGCAACCCGACCAATCTGGACCCCCGCCTCTCCCAAGACGCCGTCTCCTGGCAGATCCAGCGCTTCATCTTCAGCCGCCTCCTCGCCCGGGACGAGAACGGCCGCCTCGCCCCCGAGCTGGCCGAGGCCTGGGAGCGCCCCTCCCCCCTCCTCCACCGGCTGCGCCTGCGGCGCGGGGTGCGCTTCCACGACGGCTCCCTCCTCACCTCGGCCGACGTCAAGTTCACCTACGACTCGATCCGCGATCCGGCCATGGCCTCCCCCCGGGCGGCGGGCCTGCGCGAGCTCGACCGGGTCGAGGCCCCCTCGCCCGATGTCGTCCTCTTCCATCTCAAGGAGCCGTCCGCCTCCTTCGTCGACTCCCTCACGGCGGGGATCGTCCCCCGCGGCGCCGGCCCCCGCTTCGGCTCGCGCCCCGTCGGGACGGGCCCCTTCCGCTTCGTGCGCTTCGAGACGGACGAGCGCATCGAGCTCGCCGCCTTCTCCGGCCACTTCCGCGGGCGGCCCGCCTACGACCGCCTCATCTTCCGGATCCTCCCCGAGGAGACCGTCCGCGTCCTGGAGCTGGAGCGCGGCGGGCTCCACCTCATCCAGAACGCCTTCTCGCCCGACCTCCTCCCGCGCCTGACGGCCAACCCCCGCCTGCGGGTGCTCCGCCGCGCCGGGACGAACTTCTCCTACATCGGCTTCAACATGCGCGATCCGGTTCTCTCCCACCCGAAGGTCCGCCTCGCCATCGCCCTCGCCATCGACCGCGGCCCCGTCATCCGCTACATCCTCAAGGGGCTCGCCACCGAGGCCGACAGCCTCCTCCCCCGGGAGCACTGGGCGCACGCGGAGGGCCTCCCCCGCCTCGGGCACGACCCCGCCCGCGCGCGCCGCCTCCTGGACGAGGCGGGCTTCCCCGACCCCGACGGCCCGGGCCCGCGCCCCCGCTTCTCCCTCATCTTCAAGACCTCCCAGAACGAGCTCCGCCGCCGCATCGCCACCGTCCTCGCCGCCCAGCTGCGAAAGGTGGGGATCGAGATGCGCGTGCGGGCCTACGAGTGGGGGACCTTCTTCGGGGACATCCGCAACGGGAACTTTCAGATCTACAGCCTGACCTGGGTGGGAATCTCCGACCCGGACATCTACCGCTTCATCTTCCACAGCCGCTTCGCCCCGCCCGACGGCCTGAACCGGGGGGGATACCGCAACCCCCGGGTGGACGCCCTCCTCGAGGCGGCGCGCCGGGACGACGACCAAAACCGGCGCGCCCCCCTCTACCATGAGGTCCAGCGCGTCCTCGCCCGCGAGCTTCCCTACATCAACCTTTGGCACAGCGTGAACGTGGCCGCCCTCAGCCGCCGGATCAGCGGCTACCGCGTCTACCCGAACGAGGACCTCATCTCGCTCGCCCGCGCGCGCCTGGCGCCGCCCGAGGAGGGGGCGCCGCGATGAGGCGCTACATTCTCCGCCGAATCGCCCTCCTCATCCCCGTCCTGTGGGGCGTCTCCACCCTCGTCTTCATCGTCACCCACGTCATCCCGGGCGATCCGGTCGACCTCATGCTCGGGGAGACGGCCCGCCCGGCCCAGTACGAGGCGCTGCGCTCCGCCCTCGGCCTCGACCGGCCCCTCCTGGTTCAGTACACCGATTTCATGGTCGGGCTCCTGCGGGGCGACCTCGGCGACTCCCTCCACCAGAAGCGGCCCGTCCTCGACGCCCTGATCGAGCGGCTGCCGGCCACGGCCGAGCTCACGGCGGCCGCCCTGGCGGTGGCCCTCCTCGTCGCCCTCCCCCTGGGGGCGGCGGCCGCGCGGCGGGCCGGCTCACT
Organism: bacterium; assembly: GCA_036477985.1. Classification (GTDB taxonomy): domain Bacteria; phylum UBA8248; class UBA8248; order UBA8248; family UBA8248; genus JAZGDQ01. The sequence continues at coordinate 3,609 of JAZGDQ010000456.1, read as the reverse complement.
CGTCGATCTCGCCTCGGGGGCGCTCGCCGTCCTGGGGGCGAGCCTCCCCGTCTTTTGGCTGGGCCCCCTCCTCATCATCTTCTTCTCCATCGGCCTGGGCTGGCTCCCGGTCTCGGGCCGCTCGGGCCCCCTGAGCCTGGTTCTCCCCGCCCTCACCCTCGGGATGGGGCTCGCCGCCATCCTGATGCGCCTGACGCGCTCGAGCCTGCTCGAGATTTTCCCGCAGGACTACCTCGCCACCGCCCGGGCCAAGGGGCTCTCCGAGAGGAGGGTCCTTTGGGTGCACGCCCTCAAGAACGCCTGCCTCCCCCTCATCACCATCGTCAGCCTCCAGTTCGGCGCCCTCCTCTCGGGCGCCATCATCACCGAGACCGTATTCGCCTGGCCCGGGGTGGGCCGCCTCACCATCCAGGCCATCGCGGCGCGCGACTACCCCCTCGTCCAGGGCTCCGTCCTTTTCATCGCGCTCGTCTACGTGACGGCGACCTTCCTGGCCGACCTGGCCTACGCCTGGCTCGACCCGCGCGTGAGGCTCGACTGAGATGCGCCGCGGGTGGGCGATCTATCTGGGGGGGGCCGTCCTCGCCCTCCTCTTCTTCTCGGCGGCCGCCGCTCCCCTCCTCTCGCCCCACGACCCCTACACCCTCCGGCTGGCCGAGGGGCTCGCCCCCCCCGGGGGGAGCCATTTCTTCGGCCAGGACAAACTCGGGCGCGACATCGCCAGCCGCACCTTCTACGGCGCGCGCATCTCCCTCCTCATCGGCTTCTCCACCGTCTCGGTCTCCCTCCTCATCGGGCTGCTCATGGGGGGGGCGGCCGGCTACGCGGGAGGGCTGTGGGACGAGGGATTGATGCGGGTGACGGACATTTTCCTCGCCTTCCCGGGCATCCTGCTCGCCATCGCCCTGATGTCGGTCCTCGAGCCCCGGTTGGCGAACGTGGTGATATCGCTGGCGGCCTTCGGGTGGGTGGGCTACGCCCGGCTCATACGGGCCCAGGTGCTCTCCCTGCGCGAGCGCGAGTTCGTCACCGCCGCCCGGGCGGCGGGCGCGGGGACGAGCCGGATCCTCTGGCGCCACCTCCTGTTGAACCTGCTTCCGCCGGTCATCGTGGAGGCGAGCTTCGGGATGGCGGGCGCCATCGTCGCCGAGGCGGGCCTCTCCTTCCTCGGCCTGGGCGTCCAGCCGCCCGAGCCGAGCTGGGGGGCGATGCTCGCCGACGGGCGCAACTTCCTCCTCGTCGCCCCCCACCTCACCCTCTTCCCGGGCCTGGCCATCGCCCTCACGGTGATGGGCCTGAACCTGCTCGGGGACGGGCTGCGGGACCTGCTCGATCCGACTCAGAAGAGGTAGAAGAAGTACCAGCGCCGCTTCTTTTTCTTCTTGGCGGGCTTGGACGCGTCCTTATCGAGATCGACCTTGATGCCCTGGGCCGAGGGGCGCGGGGGGAAGCGGGAGAGGGTGATCGTCTTGCCGTGGGGGCGATTGGTGGAGCGGAACTCCTCGCGGAATAAACTCTTGAGCTTGAGCACGTGGCACTGGAGGCACCGGTTCATCTCCCTCAGCTCGCTGTCTTTGGGATAGGTTTTCTGCATCCGGGTGATGTGGACCTCCGGCTTGAACCTGGCGTGGACGTGGCAGCCCTGGCAGTGATTGGTCACCACGAGGTTCTCCTCGCTCGCGAGGAGCTTTCCCTTCACCGCTTTTTCGATGGGCGACTGGCTGCACCCGAGGGCGAGGAGCAGAACTGCCCAGAGGGCGAGCCGAAGCGGCTTCATGGCGTCTCCCGCGGCGGGGTAGGATTCCCGAAAGGTGGGCAACGAACCCGGGGAGCGGCCCCGGGCAGGGGGGAAGCTATCACCGGCCCCGCGGGCGGTCAATCCGCCCCCCTCGCCGGTCAATCCGCCCCCCCGGCTGGGGGCCCCGCTTCTTGCGCCGCCGGTAGCGGGCCATGTCGGAGAGGACGCTCCGCCACTCGGGTGCGCGCCAGTTCGGGTTCACGTCGACGGCTTTTTGAATCTCCCGCAGGGCGGCGTCGATTCGCCCCGCGCCGAAGTGGCGGGCGGCCCGCCCCTGGTAGAAGCGCACCGGGGTCGTGTCGCCCGCCTCGATGAGCCGCCGCCCGAGCGCGATCTCCCAATCGGGCGCGCGCCCGCGCTCGGTCACGCTGAGCCAGAGCCAGTGCCGCGCGGCCCGGTGGGCGGGGCGCAGGTCGGCGGCGGCGCGCAGGCGCTCGACGGCGGCGGCGAGCTGCCCCCGCCGGCGGCGGATCAGCCCCATCCGGAAATGGGCGACGAAGGCTCCCGGGTCGAGGTCGACGGCGCGCTGGTAGTGGTAGAGGGCGCGCTCGATCCGCCGGGCGTTTTCGTAGAGGCGGCCCAGCGCCACGTGGCTCTCCACGTGATCGGGCTTGAGGGCGATCACCTTGCGGTGGGCGGCGACGGCCTCGCCCGCCCGGCCCTCCTTCTCGTGGATCCCGGCCAGGGCGAAGTGGGCGGGGTAGAGCTTGGGGTTCTCGGCGAGGGCGGCCTTGAGGAGGGCCTCCGCCCCGCGGCGATCGTGGCGGTGAAGGCGCTCCTGGGCCCGGTTGAAGAGGCCGACGGCCTTGCCCGCGGGCGAGGGCTTCTCGCCGGGAGCCGGGGTCGGGATCTGCCCCCGTTCGGCGGAGGAGGAAGACGAGGAGGCGGGCGTCGTCTCCCGGGCGGCGCAGCCGAGGGCCGGGAGGAGGAGCGCGAGGGCCGCGGCCACCCCCAGGCGGGGATGCATCCCCCGGCGGGATCTCATCCCCCGATGGGGGTTCATCCCCTCTCTTCCCGCGCGCTCACGCCGGCCCGACGGCTTTTTGGACGTAGGCGACGATCTCCTCGAGGGGGGCGCCCGGGGTGAATATCTCGCCCACCCCCTTTCGCTTGAGGTCGGCGATGTCCTCCTCGGGGATGATGCCGCCCCCGAAGAGGACGACGTCCTCGAGCCCCTCGGCGTCGAGCAGCTCCCGGATGAGGGGGAAGAGGTGGTTGTGGGCGCCCGAGAGGACGGAGAGGCCCACCGCGTTCACGTCCTCCTGCAGGGCCGCCGAGACGATCTGGGGGGCCGTCTGGCGGAGCCCGGTGTAGATCACCTCCATCCCGGCGTCGCGCAGGGCGCGGGCCACCACCTTGGCGCCCCTGTCGTGGCCGTCGAGGCCGGGCTTTGCGACCAGGACCCGAATCTTCCGCTCCGCCATCTCTTCTCCTCCGTCGCCCTCCGCCGCCCGGCGCCGCGCATCCGCTTCGAAGAGCGCCCCCTCGCCCCGCACGGGGGCGGCGGACCGGACGCGACCCGAAAAATCTAGTGTCTGGGCGCATGAGCGTCAACAGGGGCTGAGGCGCCTGAGGCGCATCAGGGCGCCTGAGGCGCATCGGTGGGCATGCCGTAAGCAGGATGCTGAGCCTCAGTGCGTCCGCGCGGCGCGAGGACCCCGGCAGGAGGATAGCGAAGCCGCCCGCGGGGGCTTGTCCGGTTGCGGTCCCGAATTCCGGTTTGCTAGGCTGAATCGCCTCAGGAAGCGCACCGGGGAGATTCTTCTCCCCCCTCCCGCGAAAGACCCGCCGGGAGCCCGCGCCCGAAAGGC
>JAZGDQ010000455.1:0-12836 GCA_036477985.1 bacterium | reverse complement strand
ATCTGGGTCCGAAGGATGATGCCGACAACGTCATCGGCGGATTTACGAGCGGCCTCTTTTCGACCGAGCTGACGCATCCTTTCTTCGGACCCACCCAGTTCGCGGTGTTCTTCGACGCGGGCAACGTGTGGGAGCGGCACAACGCGTTCGATCTTTCCGACCTTCGCTCGGCCGTCGGCGTGGGCATGAGAATCATCACGCCGATCGGGCCGTTGCGCGTGGACATCGGGTGGAAGCTTGACCCGAAGTCGGGTGAGCGGACGCGGGAAGTCCATTTCGGAATCGGGACGAGTTTCTAGAGGGCGATGGCCTGCAGCGACGGGAGATTTCGGGAGGAAACGACATTGATGTGGCGGAATCGCGTTTATATCGTCTCCGTTGGACTGGCGGTGTTTCTTCTTTCATGGGGCGTCTCCGCGCCGGCGCGCGCGGCGACGAAGACCCGATTTACGAAGATCGGCATCGTAAACGTGCAACGCGTCTGGGAGAACTCGCAGGAGGGCCGCAGGGCGCGCGCCGAGCTGGAGCAGGAAAAGAAGCGCATGGAGGTGGACCTCAACGCCAAGCGAACCGCTCTCGAAGATCTCACCCGCCAGGCCAGGGTTTTGCGCCTCGAGATCGAGCAGAAGAGCGCGATTTGGCGGACGGAGGAGCGGAACCGCAAAAACGCCGATCTGCGCCGCCGCCGGCGGGAGGTGGGCCGCCGCCAGGACGAGCTCAAGCGCATGGTGGAGGAGAGCCGGCGCGATCTGCTCGAGCGCCAGCGCAAGATGTTCGGGAAGGTGGTCCGCGAGTTGCGCGACGTGGTCCACCAGCTCGGCCAATCGGAAGGCTACGACTTGGTCATCGACAGCAATATCGGAGGCGTTCTCTACTCGAACAAGACCATCGATCTGACCGACTTGGTCATTCGCCATTACGACCAGAAGAAAAATTGACGAGATGCGCCTCTCGGAGATTGCCGACCAAATCGGGGGCGAGGTGATCGGCCAAGGCGATTTCGAAGTTCGGGACGTGGCCGATTACGCCGCCGCCGCATCGGACCTCCTCAGCTGCGCCGACTCCCCCCAACGCATGGAGCGTCCCACCGCCGCCGGGGCCCTGATCGTCCCCCCCGGGGTGGATCCGGGCCGGCCCGGCATCCGGTGCGAGAATCCCCTCTTGGGATTCGCGCGGGCGGTGGAACTTTTCCGCCCGGTGGAGGCTCCGCCCCCGGGGATTCACTCCACGGCCCAGATCGCCGAGGACGCCCGGCTGGGCGAGGGGGTCCGGGTGGAGGCGCACGCCTCGGTCGGCCCGGGCTCGGAGATCGGCGAGGGCAGCCGCATCGGGGCGGGCGCCCGCCTGGGGGAAGGGGTGCGGCTCGGGCCCGCCTGCGTGATTCACCCGAACGTCGTGCTCTATCCGGGGGTGAGTCTGGGCGCGCGGGTGGTGGTGCACGCCGGGGCCGTGATCGGATCCGACGGGTTCGGCTATGTGCCGGACGGCAGCGGAGCGCTCGTGAAGTTCCCCCAAAGGGGAACGGTCGTCATCGAGGACGACGTCGAGATCGGGGCGAACGCCACGATCGACCGGGCCGCGCTGGCGGAGACCCGCATCGGGCGTGGGACGAAGATCGACAACATCGTCCAGATCGCCCACAACGTGACCATCGGGGAGAACTGCGCCTTGGCCGGCCTGGTGGGGATTTCCGGGAGCGTGCGGATCGGCAGCGGGGTCCTGATAGGCGGGCAGGCGGGGGTGGCGGACCACGTCGAGATCGGGGACGGGGCCCGCATCGCCGGCAAAACGGGGGTGACGAAGAGCCTGGAGGGGGGGAAGACCTACATGGACACGCCGGCCGCCGAGCGCGCCGAGGCGGGCCGCCGGGTGGCCGCCTACAGGCGTCTTCCCTCCCTGTTCCGCCGCGTCAGCGCCCTGGAGGAAAAGCTGAAGGATCCCGGAGCATGATGGGCCCAGAGGAGATTTCCCGGCTCCTCCCCCACCGGTTTCCCTTCCTCTTGGTGGATCGGGTCCTGGAGTTGGACCCGGAAGCCGTCAGCATCGTCGCCGTGAAGAACGTCTCGCACAACGAGCCCTTCTTCTCTGGGCATTTTCCGGGTCGCCCCGTCATGCCCGGCGTCCTCATCCTCGAGTCGCTCGCCCAGGCCGGCCTTCTTTGCCTGTTCGGCCTGGAGTTGGTGGAACCGGATTCGGAGTTTTACTTCGTCGGCGTCGAGCGGGCGAGATTCCGCCGGATCGTGACGCCGGGCGATCAGCTCCGGCTCGACGCGAAGCTCATTCGGAGCCGGGGCGGCTACTGGAAGATAGAGTGCCGCGCCTCGGTGGAGGATGAGGCGGCGACCACGTGCATCATAACCGCGATCGTCCAGCCCCCGCCGAAATCGCCGTGACAGAGATTCATCCCGCCGCCCACGTCGACGCGGAAGCCTCCCTGGGCCGGGACGTGCGCGTCGGCCCCGGCGCCGTCGTGGGCGCGGGCGTCCGCCTGGGCGACGGCGTCGAAGTGGGCGCCAACGTCGTCCTCGAGGGGCGTGCCGAGATCGGCGCGGGCTGCCGCATCTTTCCCGGCGCCGTCGTCGGGACCGAGCCCCAGGTGGCGGATTTCAAAGGGCCGGGCGGGAGCGTCGTGGTGGGCGCCCGGACGATCGTCCGCGAGACGGCGACGATCCACCGCTCGCTCTACGAGGAGGGGACGACCCGGGTGGGGGAGGCCTGCCACCTCATGACGGGCGTCCACGTCGCCCACGACTGCATCCTCGGGGACAGGGTCATCCTCACGAATTGGATCGCCCTGGGCGGGCATGTGGAGCTGGGGGAGGACTGCTTCGTCACCCACGCCGTCGGGATCCACCAGTTCGTCCGGATCGGCGAGGGAGCGCTCCTCCTCGGGCCCAGCGGCGTCCGCAAGGAAGTTCCCCCCTTCACCACGGTGGAGGGACATCCGCCCCGGGTGCGGGGCCTGAACGCGGTGGGATTGCGCCGGCGGGACGTTTCCGCCGAGGTGCGGGGGCATCTCAAGCGGGCCTACCGGATTCTCTTCCAGGAGGCGGACTCGGTGGCCGCGGGAATCGCCCGCATCGAGGCCGAACTCCCCCTGGGCCGGGAGATCCGATCCGTGATAGAATTCTTCCGAACCTCGAAGCGCGGGGTGTACCAGGGCCGGGTTTGAGCCCTCCGCCCGGAAAGGCGAGTCCCTACTGATGGATTCCATTCGAATCGGCGTGGTGGGCGTCGGCCACATGGGCAGCTACCACGTGGCCGCCCTTGCCGAGCTCATGGACGCGAATCTGGTCGCCGTGGCCGACGTGGACGAGGGCCGCGCGCGCGAGGTGGCCGACAAGTACGGGGCCGAGGTGTTCTCCGACCCCGCCGAGCTGATCGGACGTGTGGACGCCGTGTCGATCGCCGTCCCCACCGTTCAACACTACCGGGTCTCGCGCCACTTCCTCGAGAACGGCGTCCACATCCTCGTCGAAAAACCCATCTGCAGCGACTCCGGCAGGGCGCGCGATCTTTTCGACATCGCGACGAAGAACAGCCTCGTCCTGCACATCGGCCACGTCGAGCGCTTCAACGGCGCCGTCCAGGAGCTGACTCAGCTCGTCCGCGAGCCCCACCTGATCGAGTGCCGCCGACTCGGGCCGTTTACGTCGCGCGTGCGCGAAGACGGGGTGGTCCTTGACCTGATGATCCACGACCTGGACATCGTGCTCCGCCTGGTGGATGAGGAGGTCGTATCCATTTCGGCCGAAGGCGCCTCGATTCGCAGCGATCGCGACGACATCGCGAACGTCCAGATCGCCTTCGCCGGCGGATGCATCGCCAGCCTGACGGCGAGCCGCGTGACCCAGAACAAAGTCCGCACCCTCGCCATCTCCCAGCCCGACGCCTACGTGTTTCTCGACTACACCGACCAGGAGCTGCGAATCCACCGCATGGCCTCGAGCGAGCACCGCCTCACCCGCGAAGAGCTCAAGTACCGCGAGCAATTCCAGGTGGAGAGGTTGTTCGTCCACAAGGACAACCCGCTGAAGCTCGAATTGCGGCACTTCCTCCAGGCCGTCCGGGCCGGCAGCGTCGTCGCGGAGCCCGAGCGCGAGTTGCGGTCCCTCGACGTCGCCTTGCGCGTGCTCCAACTGCTCAACATGCCCGCCCTCGTCTCTCGCTGATCCATCCCCAGGGATGAACCCCTCCCCGGAACGCATCGGTCTCGTCGCCGGATCCGGGGCGCTGGCCGCCGAATTCATCGCCCGGGCCCGGGAGCGGGGGAGGGAAGTCGCCGTGGCCGCCCTCTCCGGCCAGGCCAAGCGCGCCCTCGAGGGCGCGGCGGACGCGATCACCCAGATCACCCCCGGCCAGCCGAAGCGGATGCTCCGCTTCTTCCAGGACGAAGGGGCCCGGCGAATCGGCTTCGCCGGAAAGGTGGAGAAGGGGCCGCTCTTCGAGCGGCTCAAATTCGACTTCGAGGCGCTCCGCTTCCTCCGCCGCGCGCGCAACATGGCCGACGTGACCATCATGGACGCGGTCATCGAGTTCTGCGAGCGAAACGGCCTGGAAGTCGTCCCCCAGACCGAGTTTCTCGGCCACCTCCTCGCCCCCGTTGGGCCGGTCGGCCGCCTGGACCTGAATGAAACCCAGCTCAAGGAGGCCCGCTACGCCTTCGAGATCGCGCGCGAGATGGCCCGCCTCGACGTGGGCCAGACCGTGGTCGTCCGCAAGGGGGCCGTCGTCGCGGTCGAGGCCGTCGAGGGAACGGACGAGACCATCCGCCGCGGGTGCGCGCTGGCGGGAAAGGGGGCCGTCGTCTGCAAGGTGGCGCGCCCCCAGCAGGACCCGCGCTACGACATCCCCACCGTAGGGCCCGACACCATCAAGGTCCTGCGCGAGAACAAGGCCTCCGTCCTCATCGTCGAGGCGGGCGCCACCTTCCTGCTCGAGCGGGCGCGCCTGGCGGCCGAGGCGGACGCCGCCGGCCTCGCCGTCGTGGGCTGGGAGGGCGAGCCGGAAACATGACCCCCTCCGGGCCGAAGCTCATGGTGGCGGCCGGAGAGCCCTCCGGCGACCTCCACGCCGCCCGCCTCATCGAGGCCGTTTCGCGCGCCCTTCCGGGCCTTCGCGCCTTCGGGATGGGGGGAGAGGAGATGCGGCGCGCCGGGGTGGAGGTGGTGCACGACATCGGCGCCCTCGCCATCGTCGGTTTCGGCGGGATCCCCCGCCTCCTTCCCCGCCTTCGGCGAATCCGGCGCGACCTCCTTCGGCGGGTGCGCGAGGAGCGCCCGGCGGCCGTCGTCCTGGTGGACTACCCGGGCTTCAACCTCAACCTCGCCCGGGCGCTCAGCGCGCTTCCCGATCCCCCCCGCCTCGTCTATTTCATCCCGCCCCAGGTGTGGGCCTGGTGGGGGAGCCGGGCGCGGACCATCGCCCGAAGCTTCGACCTCATCCTGACCATCTTCCCCTTCGAGCCCGCCTACTTCACCCGCGAGGGCGGGCGCGCGGAGTTCGTCGGAAACCCGGTCGCCCACGCCCTGCGGGAGGCGCCCTCGCGCCAGGAGGCGCGCGCCGCGCTGGGCCTGGACGAGGGGGCGCGCGTCGTCGCCTTCCTGCCCGGGAGCCGCTCCAAGGAGATCGCCCTCCATCTCGCTCCCATGGCCGAAGCCGCGCGCATCGTGCGCGGGCGCGCGGAGAACCTCACCTTCCTCTTCTCGGAGGCCGAGGCCCTTCCCGAGGGAGCGGTCTCGGGCCGGCTGGGGGCGGACGCCTCCTTCATTCGGGTGGTCCGCGGCCGGGCGCACGAGGTTTTGCGCGCGGCCGACGCCGCCGTCGTGGCGAGCGGCACGGCGACCCTCGAAACCGGCCTCCTCGGCGTCCCGATGGTCGTTCTCTACGCCGGCGACCTCTTCTCTTTCCTGATCGCCAAGTATTTCCTGGCTCAGGTGGACTATATCAGCCTGGTCAACCTCCTGGCCGGCCGGGAGGTGGCGCCCGAGCTTTGCCAGCGGGACGTCCGGGGCCGGAAGATCGCCTCCGGGCTCATCCCCCTCCTGGAGGATCCGGCGGCCCGGGAGCGCCAGCTCGCCGCCTTCGCCCGGATTCGGGAGATCCTCCCCGGCGAAGACCCCTACGAGGCCGCCGCGGGCCGGATTCGCCGCCTGCTGGAGGAGGTCGCGTGAGCGAGGCGGAGGAGGCCGCCCCCCAGGCGGTCTACGACGAATGGGGCCGGGACCCGCGGGCCCCGCTCCCAGTGCGGATCGCGGGCGCCGCCCTCGCCGGCATTCTCCGCCTCATGTGGCTCACCGCGCGGGTCGTCGCCTCCCGCCCGGAGCGCCACGCGCGGCTGCGGAACGAGCCGGGCGGCTCCTCCATCCTCGTTTTTTGGCACTGCCAAATCGGAATTCCGTTCAAATTCTTCCAGGATTGGAAGCCGCCCCGCGCCTGCCTGATGAGCCGGAGCCGGGACGGAGAGATGCTCGCCCAGACGGTGGCGTGGCTCCAAACCCGGTCCGTGCGCGGCTCCTCCTCCAGCCCGGATGGGACGGACAAGGGGGGCGGCGGCGCCCTTCGGGCGCTGGCGCGCGCCGCCAAGGCGGGTTTCCACCCTGTCATCACCCCGGACGGCCCGAAGGGTCCCCCCGAGCAAGTCCAGCCGGGCGTCATCGCCCTGGCCGCGCTGACGGGGTTGCCCATCCTGCCCCTCGGCTTCGCCGCCAAGGGGGTCTATCGCCTCAAGAGCTGGGACCGCACCGTGATTCCGCTTCCCTTCTGCCGGTTGGCCTTCTCCTGCGGAGAGCCCATCCGGGTGCCCCGGACGGCGGATTCCGCCGTTATCGAATCGCACCGCGCCGAGCTGGAGCGCCGCCTCCACGAGGTGAACGCGGAGGCCCGCGATTTGTTGGGGCCCGCCCGAAAATGAGGGACGCCCTCCTGTACTTCCTCTACAACACCGTGGTATGGCTCCTCTCCCCCCTCTCGTGGAGCGTCTACTTCGTCCGCCTGTGGTGGCGCGGCCGCTCCCTGCGGGGCTTTGGCGAGCGTCTGGGCTTCGTCCCCTCCCTGCCCCCGCCCGGAGAGGGGGGGAGGATCTGGATCCACGCCGTCTCGGTCGGGGAGGTCGGGGTGGCGGCGGCCCTCCTGCCCGCCCTGCGGGCGCGGCGGCCGGAGCTGCGGGTCGTCCTCTCCACGGTGACGGAGACGGGCCGGGAGGCGGCCGCGAAGCTGAGCGGACCCGAGGCCCTCTTCTACCTCCCCTTCGACTATCCCTTCGCCGTGCGCCGCGCGCTGGCGCGCCTTCGCCCGTGCGCCCTCGTGGTGGTGGAGACCGAGCTCTGGCCCAACCTCATCCGCGAGGCCGCCCGCCGGGGGATTCCCGTCGCGGTGGCGAACGGCCGCCTCTCGGAGCGCTCCTTCCGCCGCTACCGCCGCCTGGGGTTCCTCTTCCAGAGGGTGACGGGACTGCTGGCGGGGGTGGCCGCGCGCGAGGAGGCCGACGCGGCCCGCTTCCGCGCCCTGGGCGCCGGACGCGTCTCGGTCGCGGGCAACTTGAAGTACGACGCCCCCGCCCCCCCGCGGGGGGCCGACCCGCCCGCCGCCCGCCGCCGATTCGGGCTCGAGGGATGGGAGCCCGTCATCGTGGCCGGGAGCACCCACCCGGGGGAGGAGGCCGCCGTGGGCCGGGCCGTCCGGTCGCTGCGCGGGCAGCTTCCGGGGCTGGGGCTCCTCCTCGCCCCCCGCCGCCTCGAGCGGGTGGATGAGGTGGAGGAGATCCTCCGGGAGGCCGGCCTCTCGCCCCTGCGCTGGAGCCGCCTCCAGGACGGCGACGGCGGCGCCGTGGCCGACCGGGCCGCTAAGGAAGGAGGGGTGGTGATCCTCGACGCGATGGGGCGGCTGGCCGAGGCCTATGAGTGCGCCACCGCCGCCTTCATCGGGGGGAGCCTCATCCCCCACGGGGGGCAGAACCCCATCGAGGCGGCGCGCTGGGGCGTTCCGCTCGTCTTCGGCCCCCACATGTCCAATTTCGCCGAGGTGGCCGAGGGTCTCCTCCAGGCGGGCGGGGCGATCCGCGTGGAGGGGGAGGGCGCGCTGGCCGAGGCCCTTCTCCCCTGGCTCTCCGGCGCCGCCGCGCGGAAGGCGGCCGGGGAGGCGGCGCTGGCCGCGGTCGAGGCGAACCGGGGGGCGGCCTCGCGCACCGCGGCGATTCTGGAGGAGGTGCTCGCCCTCCCCGGGAGGGCGGGCCCGTGATCGACCGCGCCTCTCTCCTCGATGCCCTGGAAGGGGCGCCCGGGGCCCCGCTCTGGCTCCGGGGGGCCCTCGCCGCCCTCGCCCCGGCGGGGATGGCCTACGGGGCCTGGATGCGCGCGCGGCGGCGCGCGGGCGGCGCGGAGGGTCCGCCCCCCGCGGAGGGTCCGCCCCCTGCGGAGGGTCCGCCCCCTGGCGCTCCCGTCCTCTCGGTGGGCAACCTCACCTTGGGCGGAACCGGGAAGACGCCGGTCGTCGCTTGGCTCCTCGCGCGCCTCCTGGAGGCGGGGCGGCGGCCCGCCGTCGTGAGCCGGGGCCACGGGGGGGAGTTGCGCCAGGTGGCGGTGGTGGGGGACGGGAGGGGGGAGATTCTCCCGAGCCCGCCGGCCGCCGATGAGGCGGTCATGCTCGCCCGCCGGTTCCCGGAGGTTCCCGTCCTGACGGGGCGCGACCGCCCCGCCGCGGCCCGCCGGGCGGTCGCCGACTTCGGGGCGGACGTCATCCTCCTCGACGACGGCTTTCAGCACATCTCCCTCGGGCGCCGCTTCGACCTCGTCCTCCTCCGGGGGGACCGCCCGTTCGGGAACGGGCGGGTGTTTCCGGCCGGGGCTTTGCGCGAGCCCGTCTCGGCCCTCGCGGCGGCGGACGCCCTCCTCCTCACGGGGGAGACCTCGCCCGCGGCGCGCGAGCGGGCGGCGGCGGCGGCCCCGGGCGTCGGGATATTCGAGGGCCGCCTCGTCCCTCGGGGGCTGGTGGACGCCGAGGGGAATCCTTCCGGAGAGGCGGGGGAGTTGGCGGGAGCGCCGGTGGTCGCCGTGAGCGGGATCGGACGCCCGGAGGGGTTTGCGCAAATGCTCTCCGGCCTCGGAGCGCGCCTCTGCGCCCACCGGGTCCACCCGGACCACGCGGCCTACGGCCCGGCCGAGGCCAGCCGCCTTCGGGCGCTTTTGGATCGGACGGAGGCGGACCGGATCGTGACGACCGAGAAGGACGCCGTGAAGCTCGGCCCCCTCCTGAGGGGCGTCCCCCTCCTGGCGCTTCGGGTGGAGATGGAAATCACGGACGGCGAGACGCTCGCCGCGCGCCTCCTGGAGGCGGCCTCGGGTTCCGCGGAGGGGTAGTCCGGCGGCGGGCTCGGGGTCGCGGGCTGAAGCCCGGCCTCAGCCCCGCACGCGGGCGAGCAGGTAGATCCCCCCGGCGAGGAAGAGGGCGTTCGGCCCCCAGGCCGCCACAAGGGGGGGAAGGCGGCCGGCGTGCCCGAGGGAGAGCCCGACGTAGAAGAGGACGAGGTAGCCCGCGCCGATCATGATGGTGGTGGCGACGCCGAGCGCCACCCCGCCGCTCCGCCGGGAGATGAGGGAGAAGGGGACGCCCACCAGGGCGAGGACGAAGCTCACGAAGGGGGTCGAGATCTTCCCCCACAGATCGACGACGTAGCCGGTCGTGTCCACCCCGTTCGTCCGCATGATGTCGATGTAGCGGCGCAGCTCGCCCCAGTTCATCTCCGCGGGGTTTTTCCCCGTCCGCTTGAAGTCCTCCGGCTTGTCGGAGACGGGAAAATACCTCACCTCGAAGGACTCCTGGTTGATGGTTCCGTCCTCGGCGAAGTGATGTATCAGCCCCTTTTGGAAGCGCCAGCGCGTCTCGTCCGCGATCCATTCGATCCGGTCGGCGTCGATCCGGCGGACGAGGCGGTCGGCCCCGTCGAGGCGGTAGAGGGTGGCCTTCCGCATCCGGTCCCTGTAGGGGTCGTAGTGGGTGATGTGCCAGATCGTGTTGTCGGCCGAGCGGTGCCACACCCGGGTCGTCCGGTTGTATCCCTGCGGGGAGTATTTCTTGATCCGGATGTTCCAGATGTGGTTCAGCCGGCGGTTGGTGCGGGGGATGACGTGCTCGTTCACGAGGAAGTGGGCGCCCGCGATGACGAGGCTGGCCAGGAGGATGGGGGTGATGATCCGGTAGACGCTCGCCCCGCAGGCCCGCATGGCGACGATCTCGTTGCCGCGCGAGAGGAGGATGAGCGAGAGGACGCAGGCCAGCAGCATCGTCAGGGGGAGGGAAAGAATGACGAGCTGGGGAATCTTGAAGGCGAAATAGAGAACGATGTCCCGCAGGAGGGCTTTCTTCTCGATGAAGTCGTCGATCCGCTCGATGAACTCGGCGACGAGAAAGAGGGTGATGGCGGCCGCCTGGCACACCGCCGCCAGGCGGAGGAACTGGAAGAGGACGTAGCGGGTGACGAGCTTCATGCCGTCTTGGGATGGAGGCGGTCGGAGAAGGGGAGCCGCGCCGCCGCCCGGAGGAGGAATCCGAAGATGTCCACCGTCCCGTGGCGGATCACCTTCCGTATGGCCCACAGGGCCACCAGGAGGAGGAGGGCGTTGGGGAGCCAGACCGCGAGCATGGGGGGAATCGTCCCGTTCTCGCCCATGGCCGAGGAGAAGGTGGCGAAGATGTAGTAGAGGAAGACGATGGCGAGGCTGAGGGCGAACCCGCCGTGGCGCCCCGAGCGGCGGTGCTGGACGCCGAGGGGGGCTCCGAGGAGAGCTAGGATGAGGCAGACGACGGGGCCCGCGAATTTCTTGTGGAACTCCACGAGGAACGCGTTGCGACGCGGGGCGTCGGGCGGCAACTGGGCGATCTTCCGCCGCAGCTCGGCCAGGGGAAGGGCGCGCAGGCGGACTCGCAGGGCCTTGCTGTTGCCCAGGGAGCGCCGAAGGTCGAGGTTGACATCGTAGGCGCCGAAGCGGATGACCTGGTACTTGTTGTCCTCCAGCGGGGTTTGCGCGCGCTTGCGCGGGCCCGCCTTCTTCTTATCTTTGGAGACGCTCCCGGTCTTGTGGAGCGTCCCCGAGGTCAGGCGCAGGACGAGCCGCTCCCGGCTGGGATCGCTCACGAGGAGACCGCGGTCGGCGAAGATCACCTGGCTCTCCTCGGGGTTGCGCGTGTCGGAGATGAGGACGCCCCGCATGATGCGGCTTTTGGCGTCGATCTTGCGGACGTAGATGACGATCCCCTCGAAGCCGTCGTTGAACACCTGCTCCTTGATCTCGAAGCTGGCCGCCCGCCCCTGGAGGATCTCGGTGCGCAGGCCGCTCGTCGTTTGGTGGCTCCAGGGCAGGCCGTAGAACATGAGGAAGGCGCTCAAGGCGGCGGAGAGGAGGCCCACCGAGGCGACCGGTATGAGCTGGGAGTGGAGGCTCATCCCCGAGGCCGTCATGGCGAGGAACTCGTTGTCCGAGGAGAGGCGGCTGAAGACCAGGATGCACGCCACCAGGACCGACATCGGGAGGGTGACGATGAGGAATACGGGCATGATGGCCATGAGGAGCTTGCCCACCGTGGCGATCGCCACCCCTTTGTTGATCACGAGGTCGGTGAGCTGGAACAGGCGGTTGACCAGGAGGAGGAAGGTGAGAAGGAAGAGGCAGAGGAGGAAATAAGTGAAGATCTCGCCGAAGATGTAGCGGTGGAGCTTCTTCACCGGGGTTCTCCGTTAGTCGAGTCCAAGAGCCGCAGCCACCCTATCTTAGCCGCCCCGGGGGTGTAAAGATGGGGCCTGCCGGGCGGCGGCGGGGCCTTTCGTTGACGCCCCAATCGGGGAATTGATAGCGTGGCGGTGAGCGGATTTCCCGGGGCCGGCGGTGGAGCGCCTTTCCGCGCCCCAGGCGGTCCCGCGAGGGGGGGGGAATGGCTTTGACGGCGGCGGGAGAGGGGGAGCGGCACCTCGTCATCGCACCCGCCTGGATCGGGGATTCGGCCATGGCCGCCCCCTTTTTCGCCTCGCTTCGGGCGGCCCTCCCCCGGGCGCGGATCGAGGCCCTCGCCGGCCCGTGGACGGCGGGCCTGCTCGGCGCCTTCCCGTGGATCGACAGCGTCCGCGTCCTGGAGGGCGGGGCCGGAAAGGGCAAGTGGCGGGCCTTCCTCTCCGTCCGCCGAGTGGCGGGCCCCGGGGCGCCGGAGGCCATCTGGCTTTTGCCGAACAGCTTCCGCGCGGCGGCCCTCGCCCGGCGGATCGGCGCCCGCCGCCGAATCGGCTACGCCCGCGACGGGCGGGGGTGGCTGCTCACCCGGCCCGTCGCGCCCCCGCCCGACTCCCCTCCGCCCCACCTGGTGGACTATTATCTGGGCCTGCTCGAGGCCGAGGGGCTCGAGGCGGCCCACCGCGCCGTGCGCCTTCCCGTCTCCCCCGAGGCGGCGCGCTTCGCCGACCGGCTCCTTGCCGATGAGGCGCCGGCGGGGGAGGGCCCGCTCATCGGGATGCACCCGGGCGCCTTCTTCGGGGACTCGAAGCTCTGGCCCCTCGAGTCGTTCGCCGCCCTGGCCGTGCGGCTCGCGCGCGAGGAGGGCGCGCGCGTCCTCCTGCTGGGCGGTCCGGATGAGATCGGGCTGGCCGGGCGGGTGGCGGAGGCGGCCGGCGGGGCGGCGGTGAATCTGGCGGGGCGTGACACGCTGGCCACCCTGCCCGGGCTTCTGGCCCGGCTCCGTGGTCTCGTGTCGGGCGACACCGGGCCCCTGCACGCGGCCGCCCTCGTGGGGACCCCGACGGTCTCCCTCTTCGGGCCGACCGACCCGCGGCGGACGGCGCCGCGCGGCCCGCA
>JAZGDQ010000454.1:0-2192 GCA_036477985.1 bacterium | reverse complement strand
GTGTTGATGAGAAAGGCGCCCGGCTTCATCGAGGCGAGAACCTCGCGGCCGACGAGGCCGAGGGTCAGGTGGGTGGCGGGAAGGTGGAGCGAAACGATGTCCGCCTCGCGGAAGATCCGCTCCTTCTCGGCCCACTCGAAGCCGTGGGCGAGGCGGAATTCCTCATCGGGCGCGATGTCGTTCGCCAGGACCCGGGGGCCGAAGCCGGAGAGGAGGCCGATGAGGAGCTTTCCGATCCGGCCCACGCCGAGTATCCCCACCGTCACCTCCCCGAGGCGCCGTCCCATCACCCGCCGCCACTCCCCGCGCCGCATGGCGGCGTCCGCCTCGGGCACCCCGCGCAGGAGGGAGATCATGAGGCCCACCGTCAGATCGGCCACCCCCGGGGAGGGGCCGTCGGGGGTGTAGGACACCTCGATCCCCCGCTCGCGGGCGGCCAGGAGGTCGACGCTGTCCAGGCCGATGCCCACCCGGGAGATGAGTCGGAGCCGGGGGGCGGCTTCCATCGCGGCGGCCGTTATGGGCTCGGTCCCGGCGATGAGAACGTCCACATCTCCAATGAATTCAATGAGTTCCTTTCCCCTGAGCCGGTGGTTGCGGGGGTTGATGGAGTACGCCATCCCCGAGGCGTCGAGAAGATCGAGCGGCCTGCGGTCCACCTCCCCGAAGGGGGCCGTGGAGATGAAGGCCCGCTTCCCCGCCAGATCCCCCCGTGCGGCGGCGCTCACTTCGCCCTCCCCTCTGCGCGCCACTCCTCGAAGACATCGGCCATCGTCCGCCGGAAGGAATGGCGCGCGCGCCACCCCATTCTCTGGATCTTCCCCGGGTTTCCGCGCTGATAGGGGACGTGCTCGGCCGAGAGCCGCTCGCCGATCACCCGCACCTCCCCCTTCAGCCCGGCGAGGGAGATCAAGGTGTCCAGAACCTTTCGAATCTTCGTGGCCCTCCCCGAGCACACATTGTAGACGCTTCCTCCGCGGCCCTTGTCGATCATCAGCGCGAAGGCGGCGGCGACGTCGCGCACGTCGACGAAATCGCGGTGGGAGTCCAGGTTCCCGACCCGGATCTCCCCGCCCCCCTTCTCGGCGATCCGCACGATCTGGCGGGTGAAGCTCGGCACCACCCGATCGGCCTTCTGCCCCGGGCCGAAGACGTTGAAGGGGCGGACGCAGGCGATGGTGAGGCCCGCCGACTGGGCGGCCCGCACGGCGAGCATCTCGACCAGCGTCTTGGCCACCCCGTAGTGGGTGGGAGGCGCCGGCGCCCGGCGCTCGGAGATGGCCGCTCCAACGGGGCATCCGCCGTAGACCGCGCCCGAGGAGCCGAGAACGATCTTCGGCGGCCGCTCCATGGCGGCGCAGGCCGTGAACAGGTTCTCCGCCGCCCGGGCGGTGGGCTCGATCAGGGACCAGCCGGCCGCTCCCGCGTGCGAGGGGACCGGCGCGGCGAGGTGCACCACGGCCTCGGGGGCGGCCCGCTCGAGGGCGGCCGAGACCGCCTCGGCCGACTCCGTCATGTCGCAGACGATGAACTCCCCGCAGGGATTCCGCCCCTTTGCGGGGGCGCGACGGCCCAACCCGGCGACGCTCCGGCCCTGGCCGCGCAGGAGGGCGCAGACCGCCCCGCCGATGAACCCGGCGGCGCCGGTGACGAGAATCCGCCGGGGGGCGCCCTCCCGCGTCATGCGATCTTCACCACCCGCTCCCGGGCGGCCCCCGCGAGGGGAAGCTCCACCCGGCGGTTTCCCGCCGCCTGCGACTCGTGGAAGGCCACCACCATCTCGAGCGAGCGCATCCCGTCCTCCACGGTGCAGCTCAGGGGCCCATCCCCGGCGAGCTCCCGCAGGCACTCGCGGGTGAGGGAAACGATGTCGAATTCGTCCCCGTCGAAGGGGACAGTCTCCATCGGGGTTCCGTAGCGGGTCAAGGGCGCGCTCCGCAACTCCGGGGGCCGCGCCCGCACCCGCCACGTGCGGTTCAGCTCGTCGATCTCCACCCTCCCGTAGGTCCCCGCGAGGACGATGAAATACTGAACCCCCATGTCCTCGGAGCTGTCCACGAAGGCGCGCAAGCCGTTCTGGAAGACGAGGGTCCCGAAGCCGGCCGGGTCCTCGAACTGGGCCCCGCGCGGGTTGGACGTGCCCGTGGCGTCGAGCGCGCCCATGGCCCAGGCCGCCTCAGAGCCCGAGAGGA
>JAZGDQ010000453.1:0-3703 GCA_036477985.1 bacterium | reverse complement strand
TGTGGATGACCCGATCGCGGTCGCGCTGGAAGGCGGTGCGCATGGGGTGCTCGGCCTCGGGGTGGGTCCGCCCCAGGCTCTCGGCGCTGTGCGCCGCGTAGGGGGCCAAAAGGTCGCGCTCCCTGCGTTCGATCTCCTCGCGCACCCCTTCCACGGCTATCCTCATTCGGCCCGGCCCGGCCGGGCCTTCCCCCCTTCGAGAGGGCCGGCGGCGGCGGGCAAGTCCGCCCGCCAGGCGGCGAAGAGGTAGGCGCCCGCGAGCGCCCCCCAGGGCTCCCAGCGGCGGGCCCGCTCCCTCACGCGCTTCTCCTCCACGCGCTTTTCCCCGAAGCAATAGCGGGCCACCACCTTCTGGAGGCCCAGGTCCCCCGCCGGAACCGCCTCGACGCGCCCCAGCGCCCGGAAGAGGGCCTGCTCGGCCGTCCAGCGGCCGATCCCCCGAATCCGGGTGAGGAGCCCGACCGCCTCCTCGATGGGGAGCGCGCGCAGCGCCTCGGCGTCCAGCCCCCCGGCGGCGGCCTCGCGCGCCAAGCCGGTGACATACTCCGCCTTGCGCTCGGAGAATTGCAAACTCCGCAGGGTGCGCACGCGCACCCTCGCCAGGCGCTCGGGCCGGGGGAAGGCGTAGTGCGTCTCCCCCCCGAGGAGGAGGCGGTCTCCCCAGCGCTTCACCATCCGGGCCCGGGTGCGCCCCCCGAAGGTGAGGTTCACCTGCTGGGTCGTGATGGCGGTGACGAGGGCCTCGAACATGTCGAGGTAGCGCACCGGGCGCAGCCCCCGGAAGCGGCGCACGAGGGGGGCGAGAACGGGGTCCCGGCGCGCCATCTTGTAGAAGGGCTCCAGATCCATGTCGAGGGCCAGGAGGTGGCGGAGGGCGCGCTCGCCCGCCTCGGCCGCCCCCCGGGGGAGCCGCCCCGGCGCCCGCAGGCGCATCTCGATCTCGGCTACGGCCCCCTCCCGCCCATCCGCCGGCTCGGCCTCGAGGAGGAGAAGCCCGCCCGCTCCGTCCCCCACCACCCGGCGGAGGATCCCCTCCTCGTAGCGGTTCACCAATTCGTCGGGGGAGTGGCGGTAGCGGACCACGCTCTCGTGGAAGAGGAATTTCCCGGTCCTCACCGGGATCCGCTTGCGGAAGAGGGCCACGCCTAGTCCACCAGCCGGCGGCTGATGACCGCGCACGCGGCGGCGAAGAAGACCGCCGTGAAGGCGAGGAGGACGAAGAGGTGCCAGGCGGCGTCGTCCGCCCGCCCGTAGATGATAAGGCCGCGGACGAGCTTGACGGCGTGGGTGAGCGGAAGGACGGAGGAGAAGACCTGGACCCAGTGGGGAAGCCCCTTGAGGGGGAAGAAGGTGCCGGCGAAGAAGAACATGGGCATCACGACGACCGAGAAGTGAAAGTTGAAGAAGGCGTAGCTCGGGGCGAGGGCCGCCGCCATGATGCCGAGGGAGGCGAACATGAGCCCCTCGAGGAAGACCACGGGCAGGGCGGCCAGCCCCCAGAGGGAGCCGATGAGGCCGAAGAAGGCGAGGACGATCATCATCAGGGTCGCCCCGATGAGCGCCCGGGTGGCGGCCCAGAGGAGGTCGCCCAGGATGACGTCCCCCACCGAGAGGGGGGCGGAGAGCATGGCCTCGTAGGTCCGTGAAATCCGCATCCGCGAGTAGGCGCCGTAGGTGGACTCGTAGGAGGAGGACCACATGGCGATCGAGACGACCAGGCCGGGTCCGATGAACTGGGCGTAGGTGAGGCCCTCGAGGAAGGGGATGAGGCGGCCGAGCCCGTAGCCGAAGGCGAGGAGGTAGAGGAAATGCTCCCCCAGGTTCCCCGCCCACTCGGCCAGGTAGAACGAGCGGTACTGGACGAGGTGGCGGGTCCACACCCGGAGGGCGCGGTGGCTCGGCGCCTGGGGCCATCTCTTCATTCGCGCAGCTCCCTCCCGGTGAGGCGAAGGAACAGATCCTCCAGCACGGCGGGGCGCCGGAGGAAATCGCGCATCCCGGCGGCGGCGATCCGCTCCATCACCGGGGCGCCGTTTCGGCAGTAGATGTAGAGGGTGTCTCCCGCCAGCTCGGATTCGATCTCCAGGCCGTCCAGGGCGGGGAGAACCTCCTCCCGCCCCTCGCCCCGGATCTCGATCACCTCCTCCCCCACCCCCTCGCGGACGAGATCGGACGGGGCGCCCTCGACGAGGAAGCGGCCCTCGTCCATGACGGCGATCCGGTCGCAGAGCTGGGCCGCCTCCTCCATGTAGTGGGTGGTGAGGACGATGGTGATCCCCTTGCGCCGCAGCTCGCGCAGGCGCTGCCAGACGTGGTGGCGCGCCTGGGGGTCGAGGCCGGTCGTGGGCTCGTCCAGGATGAGGATTTGGGGCTCGTTGAGGAGGGCGCGGGCGATGTGGAGCCGGCGCTTCATCCCCCCCGAGAGGGTCTTGATCTGGTCCCCCCACTTCCCGCGCAGCTGGACGAAGTCGAGGAGGGCCTCGATGCGGAGCCGGGAGACGCTCTTGGGGATTCCGTGATAGCCGGCGAAAACCCAGAGGTTTTCGTAAACCGTCAGCTCGTTGTCGAGGGTGTTCTCCTGGGAGACGATCCCCATCCGCTCGCGGGCGCGCCGCGGGTCGGCCGCCACCTCCAGGCCGAGCACATCGAGGCGGCCCGCGTCGGGGCGGGCGGCGCCGTGGATCATCCGGATCGTTGTGGTCTTTCCAGCCCCGTTGGGGCCCAGGAGGCCGTAGCACTCCCCGCGGCGGACCTCGAAGGAGACGCCGTCGACGGCGCAGAGGGCGCCGAAGGATTTGGAGACGCCGCGGGCTTCGATATCGAGATCAGACAACCGGGGCTCCGGCGGCCCGGGAGGCGGAGCGGCTAGACGCCCCGGAGCCGTTCGGCTTCGGCGACGCGCTCGATGGCGATCATGAAGGCGGCCGTGCGCATGGAGACCTTCTTCTTCTCCGCGAGGGCGCGCACCTCTCCGGTGGCCTTCGTCATGATCTTGTGCAGCTCGCCGTTCACGCGCTCCTCGTCCCAGGTGAATTGCTGAATGTTCTGGACCCACTCGAAATAGGAGACCGTCACCCCGCCCGCGTTGGCCAGGATGTCCGGAATGACGAAAATTCCCTTCTCCTCGAAAATCTTGTCGGCATCGTCCGTCACCGGCGCGTTCGCCGCCTCCAGGACGATCTTCGCCCGCACCGCCCCGGCGTTTCCGGAGTGGAGCACTCCGCCGAGCGCCGCGGGGACCAGGACGTCCACGTCGAGGGCGAGGAGGTCCTCGTTCGATATCTTCTCGCCCCCCTTGAAGCCCCCGAGCCCGCCGTTTGCCGCCTTGTGGGCGTGCGCCGCGGCGAGGTCGATTCCCCCGCCCGCGAAGTAGGCGCCCGACACGTCGGAGATGCACACCACCCGGACCCCCAGTTCGGACAGGAACTTCGCGGCGAAGCTGCCGACGTTTCCGAAGCCCTGAATGGCGGCCGTCATGCCCTCCAGCTTCCACTTCTCCCCGCGGGCCACCTCCACGAACACCATGACCACCCCGCGCCCGGTGGCCGCCTCGCGGCCGGCCGAGCCGCCCAGCGAGAGGGGCTTTCCCGTGACGGCGGCCAGGGTGTAGCCGTGGCGGCTGCTGTACTCGTCCATGATCCAGGCCATCACCTGGGCGTTCGTGTTCATGTCGGGGGCGGGGATGTCGCGGTAGGGGCCCAGG
>JAZGDQ010000452.1:0-2949 GCA_036477985.1 bacterium | reverse complement strand
TCTCGCACTCGACTACGTCGCCCACGTTCATCAGGCCCGGCGGGTCCATGGCGAAGCCGACGCCCTCGGCGGTGTTCATCCGCGAAAGCGCAGGAGCGAGAGCAATAACCCAACCGGACGCTGATCGCCTCGTTAGCCTGCGTACCACAGCGCCGCGATGAAGTGACACGCGGTGCCGGCCATGACGAACAGGTGCCAGATGAGGTGGTTGTAAGGGATCCGCTTGGCGGCGAAAAACCCTACGCCCGTCATGTACGCGACGCCGCCCGCAAGTATCCAGAACAGACCCCACGGCGGCACACGGAGCCACAAAGGTTTTATCGCTATGAGGGCGAGCCAGCCCATGACGAGATACAGGCACATCGAGATTTTCGGGGACCGCATCCTGCCGACAGCCTTGAGTGCGACGCCGGCGACGGCCAGACCCCACACGAGCCCGAACAGTGTCCAGCCCCAAGCGCCGCGGAGCACGCCGAGCGTGAACGGCGTGTATGAGCCGGCGATCAAGAGGTAGATCGCCATCTGGTCGAGATCCTCGAATAACCGCCGGGCTCGATTCCTTGGCAACGCGTGGGAGAGAGTGGACGAGAGGTACAGCAGCACCATCGTCGCCGCGAAGACGCTCGCGCCAACAATTCCCGAGGCTCCGCCACGCTGGACCGCGGCAAGAATGAGAACCGGGGCGGCGGCCACGGCCGCCAGCAAGCCGACGCCGTGGCTTATGCTGTTCGCAATTTCCTCCCCAAGCGACTGTGTGCGTTCTCGCCATACGAGCGATTTGATCACGATTCAATATCCTACGCGGCCCAACTATTGACCATTCGGATCGCTATGACATCCCGCAGAAGTCCGGATGAAACGAATGGCCCGCGAAGCGAGCCTTCCTTCAACCTTTCTCCTTGGCAACGGGAGGTCTCCGGCGAGGCGATATGCCGCTGGCGTCTGGTGCGGGAGGGCCGGTTCGCATAATACCCCTTAACAGGGGGCGTTTCTTCGGCGGAAGGGGAAAATCCCCACCCCCTACGGAGCGACGATATTATTCCGCAGGACGCCGATGTTCTCGATCTCGCACTCCACCACGTCGCCCACCTTCATCAGGCCCGGCGGGTCCATGGCGAAGCCGACGCCCTCGGCGGTGCCGGTGGCGATGAGGTCGCCCGGCACGAGGGAGAACCCCTCCGAGAGGACCGAGACGACGGTCGCGATGTCGAAGATCATGTCGTTCGTGTTCGACTTCTGGCGCACCTCGCCGTTCACGCGCGATTCGATGGCCAGGTTGTCCCCGTTCCCCGCCTCGTTCTTGGTGACGATCCAGGGCCCGATCGGCCCGAAGGTGTCCAGCGCCTTTCCCTTGAACCACTGGCCGTGCCTGACCTGCACGTCCCGGGCCGAGACCTCGTTCATGACGGTGTAGCCGTAGACGTGGTCCATGGCCTTGTCCTTGGGGATGTTCACCCCGCCCTTCCCGATGACGACGACGAGCTCGCACTCATAGTCCAGCTCTTCGGTGACCGAATGGCGCACGACGTCGGCGTCCGGCCCGTTGTGGGAGCCGGGCCACTTGCAGAAGAAGACCGGAATCTCGGGGTACTCGCCCACCGGGCGCCCGCGCTTTCGCGCCCCCTCGTCGGCGTGCTTCTTGTAGTTGAGCCCGACGGCGATGACGGGCCGGCGAAGGCTTGCGATCGGCGCGAGGAGCTTCACCGAATCGAGCGGCTTGGGGCTCCCGCCCGTCTTGGGCGTCCCGCCCGCCGCGATGACCTCGACCGCGTCCCCCGTCTCGGGGACGACGTCCTCCACGCCCGCGTCCGTCAGCACGGCCACCCGCGGCCCGTTCTCCGCCTCGTAGGTGAGAAGTTTCATGTCGCCTCCCGGTTATGAATCCCGCTACCTATGTCAGATCTGAATCTTGCGGATCGCCTCGGCCTGGGCCCGCGCCCCCGCCATCATGAAGCTGAAGTCGCTCCCGCTCAGGATGAAGCGAATCCCCTCGCCGATCCGCCGCTCGATGACCTCCGCGCCGTAGGCGCCGCCCATGCCGGGCGTCTTCCCGTGCTTTTTGCAGGCGGAGATCACCTGGTCGTACACCTTGTTGACGCGCTCGTGCTCGTGCGCGCCGGGGATGCCCATCCCCAGGCAAAGGTCGTTCGTCCCGATGAGGAGGACGTCGATTCCCTCGACGGCGGCGATCTCCTCCGCCGCCTCGCCCGCCTCGGGCGTCTCGATCATGGGAACGAGGAGGGTTTCTCTGTTCAGCGCCGGGAGCATCTCGGCCGGGGGCATGGGCTCGTACCCCGTCTGGGGGAGCGCCCCGCCCGAGCTGCGGTCCCCCTCGGGGGGGAACTTGGCGATGCGGACGAGCTCGCGCGCCTCCTCGGCCGTGTTCACGTGGGGGAGGACGATGCCCTGCGCCCCCCCGTCGAGGATGCGCGTGATGAGGTGCCCCTCCAGGGCGGCCACCCGCACGATGGGGGTCACCCCCTGGCGCAGGGCGGCGATCGAAACCTGGGAGGCGGAGTCCAGGGTGAGCGGGCCGTGCTCGGTGTCGATGAAGAGCCAGTCGTAGCCGCAGGCCTTCATGGCCATCCCGGCCTCGACCGTGCGCGCGAGGCGGATCCCCGCCCCCAGCGTCACCTTCCCCTCCCGGCACTTGCGCTTCGTCTCGTTGGCGATGACGGTCAAGGCGATCTCCTTTTTCCCCGAAAGAGAGCGCGGCCCGCTGGCGGGCCCCCCTCCGGCTACGGCGTTTCGCAGAGCCCCATTCCATACTCCAGAACCGCCCGGCGGGGCAACCGGAGGCCGCTGGCGGCCCTTTGCGCGAAGGGAGAAGCGAGGGGGAGGCGGGAAAGGAAAGAGGAGGCGGGAAAGGAGGGAGGAGGAGGGAAAGGAAAGAATGAGAGAGAAAGGAAGGAGGAGGCGCGCGCGGCGGCTTCGCGCGGCGGCTGCGCC
>JAZGDQ010000451.1:0-2279 GCA_036477985.1 bacterium | reverse complement strand
AGGGCGCCCCGGCGGAGGCCGTCGCCGGAGGGGAGCCCGAGGAGAACGCCGAGATCACCCGGAGCGTCCTCTCGGGGGAGAAGGGGCCCCGGCGCGACGTGGTCCTCCTCAACGCGGGGGCGGCGCTCATGGCCGCCGACGCGGCGGGCGACCTGAAGGAGGGTGCGGCGCGGGCGGCCGAAGCCATCGACTCGGGCGCGGCCGCGAAGACCCTCGATCGCCTCATCGAGGTGTCGAACGCATGACGCTGCGGACCGAGACCGTCCTGGACGACCTCGTCGCCGGGGTGCGCGAGGATTTAACCGCCGACCGCGCCGCGCGGCCCGAGGGGGAGCTGCGGGCGCGCCTCGCGGACGTCTCCCCCGCGCGGGGCCTCTACGGCGCCCTCCGCCGGCCGGAAGAGGGGGGGGGCGGGCGGAAGGGGGATCGCCTCCGCGTCATCGCCGAGGTGAAGAAGGCCTCCCCCTCGGCGGGGACCATCGCCGGCGCCTTCGCGCCCGCGGCCATCGCGGCCCGCTACGCGGCGGGCGGGGCGGCCGCCGTCTCGGTCCTCACCGAGCGAAGGCGCTTCCAGGGCCATCTGGATCACCTGCGCGAGGTGCGCGCCGCGGTCGCGCTTCCGGTCTTGCGCAAGGAGTTCATCTTCGATCCCTACCAGATTCTCGAGGCCCGGGAGGCGGGGGCGGACGCCGTCCTCCTCATCGCGGCCATCCTCGATGAGGCCGAGATGGCGGACCTGCGCGCCCTGGCCGAGGAGATGGGGATGGACGCCCTGGTCGAGGTCTACACCGCGGAGGAGATGGAGCGGGCGCTGGCCTCGGGGGCGCGCATCCTCGGGGTGAACAACCGGGATCTGCGCACCTTCGAGACCGATCCGGCCCGCACCGGCCGCCTCATCGGCCAGATTCCCCCCGAGCGGCGCCGGGGCCTCGTTCTCGTCTCCGAGAGCGGCATCTTCGGCTGGAAGGAGGCGGCCCCCCTGGCGGAGGCGGGGGTGGACGCCATCCTGGTCGGGGAGTCCCTCATGCGCGCCGAATCCCCCGAATCGCTTCTGCGGGAGCTGCGCGGGCTCTCCGGCGACTGACTCTCCAAAATCCTCTTTTCGGCCGGAGGCTGCGGTTGCGGGGCGCGCCCCCGGCGCCGCTGGGAGATCTGCGCCCCGCCTGGGGGCCTGCGCTTTAAGGAGTGAGGGCCGTGACAGAATCCGGGACCCATAAGATCTTGATATTGGGCGGCGGGTTCGCGGGCGTGAACACGGCCGTATCATTGGAAAAACGCCTGAAAGGCCGGCGGGACGTTCAGGTCTCCCTGGTCAACGAGGAAAACTACACCGTCTTCCAGCCCATGCTGGCGGAGGTGATCTCCGGAAGCCTCGGAATCTTCGACACCGTTGTTCCGATCCGGGACCTGTGCCCGGAGACGCGCCTTTACGTCCGCAAGGTCGAGCGCATCGATTTGGACAGGAAGGTGGTCGTGACGAGCCACCCCTTCCACACGGAGCTCGACGAAATTCCCTACGATCATCTCGTTCTGGCCCTGGGCGCCGTGGAGAATTTCTCCGTCGTTCGGGGGCTGACGGAGCACGGGCTGCGCTTCAAGAACCTGGGGGACGCCCTGGTCCTGCGGAACCATCTCATTCACATCCTGGAGCAGGCCGACGTGGAGGGGGATGCGGATCTGCGCCGCCGAATGCTGACCTTCGTGATGGCGGGGGGCGGGTTCTCGGGCGTGGAGGCGATCGCCGAGATGAACGACTACGTGCGCGGCGTCGCCCGCCGGTACCGGAACCTGGATCCGGGGGAGGTGAAGATGGTTCTTCTCCAATCCGGCCCGCGCATCCTGCCGGAGCTCTCCGAGGGCCTGAGCCTCTACGCGCAGAGGCTCCTGCAACGGAGAAAGATCGACATCCGCCTGAAGACGCGCCTCGCCGCGGTCACGGCCGATGAGGCGGTCCTGGACGACGGCTCGCGAATTCCCGCCAAGACCGTGGTCGCCACCATCGGCGCCACCCCCAATCCCGCCCTGCTGGCGCTTCCCTGCCGGAAGGAAGGGGGGCGCATCATGGTCGACGAGTTCCTGGAGGCGCCGGAGTTTCCGGGGGTGTGGACGCTGGGGGATTGCGCCCACGTCATCGATCACAAGACCGGCAGGGCCTGCCCCCCCACGGCCCAATACGCCGTGCGCGAGGGCAGGTGCGCGGCGGCGAACATCCTCGCGGCGATAGACGGGAAGAAGAAGAGGCCGTTTTCCTTCGCCTCCCTGGGGATGATCGGGGCCCT
>JAZGDQ010000450.1:0-7188 GCA_036477985.1 bacterium | reverse complement strand
GGTTCCAGGAGAGGCGAGGGCTCGCCCTCTCCATCGCCAGCACCGGGAGCAGCCTCGGCCAGCTCATCGGCATCCCCGCCATCGCCCTGGCGCTGGCCTGGTGGGGCTGGCGCAGCGCCTTCTTCTGGGTCGGGGTCGCCTTCCTCCTCATCACCCTTCCGGTCTGCCTCTTCGTGATCCGCAACCGGCCCGAGGAGACGGGCCCGGACGGCGGGGAGGCCGCCCCCGCCGCTGCCGCCAAGAGCGTCCGCGTCGTCCCCTACGACCTGCCCTGGGTGCAGTGCCTGCACAAGACGCCCTTCCTCCTCCTCGCCTCGAGCTTCTTCACCTGCGGCTTCACGATCACCGTCATCGCCGTCCACTGGATCCCCTTCGCGACCGACGCGGGCTTTTCGGCCACCGTGGCCGCGACGGCCTTCGCCCTCGGCGGGGGGCTGAACACGGTGGGCACCCTCACGGTGGGCCCCCTCTCCGACCGCCTCGGGCGGAAGGCGCCCCTCAGCTTGGTTTACATATTTCGCGGGCTCGCCTTCCTCCTCTTCATCCCCTTCAAGAACGACATCACCGTCTGGGTGGTTCCCATGATGGTCGGCTTCACCTGGATCGCCTCGGTCCCCCTCACCTCGGCCCTCACCGGGGATTTCTTCGGCGCCCGCAACGTGGGGGTCCTCTTCGGCCTCATCTCCCTGAGCCACCAGCTCGGCTCGGGCCTGGGGGCCTGGTTGAGCGGCTACATCTTCGACGTGACGGGGAGCTACGACCTGGCCTTCGGCCTGGCCGGCTACCTCTGCTTCCAGGCGGCCTTCCTCGCCTGGCTCATCAAGGAGCGCGAGACCCGGGCGGCGCCCCCCGCGGCCGAGGGGGCCCCGGCCTGACCGCGGCCCCCCTCTCTCCTCCTTCTCCCGGCCCGCCAAGACCCCTCGTTGCCACCGAGGGGGCGGCTCTGCGATAATCCCCGCGCCGTTGCCGAGGCCCCGACCCGAAAGATGAAGGAAGGCGATGGATTACAACTGCTGGTTCCAGTGCATCAAGCCCGAGTGCGGCGCGACCTATTCGGTCTTCGACGCCGTCTACCGCTGCCGCGAGTGCGGGAGCCTGCTCGACGTGGAGCACGACCTCGATGCCCTGCGGGGGCGGAGCGCCTCGGAGTGGCGCCACCTCTTCGACGACCGCTACAAGCGCAACACCTGGCCCTACGGGAGCGCGGTCTGGGGGAAGAAGGAGATCGTCTGCCCCCTCATCGAGGACGACAACATCGTCTCCTTCTACGAGGGCGGCTCGAACCTCTTCTGGGCCGACCGTCTGGGCCGGGAGCTGGGCGTGGCCGAGCTGTGGATCAAGCAGTGCGGCAACAGCCACACCGGCTCCTTCAAGGACCTGGGGATGACGGTGCTGATTTCGGCCGTGCGCCAGATGATCGCCGACGGGCGCAAGATCCGCGCCGTGGCCTGCGCCTCGACGGGCGACACCTCGGCCTCCCTCGCCGCCTACTGCGCCTCGGCCCAGATTCCGGCCATCGTCTTCCTCCCGCGCGACAAGGTCTCGGTGGCCCAGTTCATCCAGCCCATCGCCAACGGGGCCACCGTCATGGCGCTCGACACCGATTTCGACGGCTGCATGGAGATCGTCCAGAAGGTGTGCCAGGAGCAGGGGGTCTACCTCGCCAACAGCATGAACTCCCTGCGCATCGAGGGGCAGAAAACCATCAGCATCGAGCTCCTCCAGCAGTTCGACTGGGA
Organism: bacterium; assembly: GCA_036477985.1. GTDB lineage: Bacteria > UBA8248 > UBA8248 > UBA8248 > UBA8248 > JAZGDQ01. The sequence goes on along the minus strand of JAZGDQ010000450.1, from coordinate 5,449 downwards.
GGTCCCCGACCTGATCGTCATCCCGGGCGGCAACCTGGGCAACGTGAGCGCCCTGGGCAAGGGGTTTCTCCTCATGCGCGATCTGGGCGTCATCGACCGCCTGCCGCGGATCGTGTGCGCCCAGGCCGAGCGGGCCAACCCCCTTTACCGGAGCTTTCTCGGGGGGTTCGAGAAGTTCGAGGCGATGGAGGCGCAGCCCACCCTCGCGACGGCCATCCAGATCGGGAATCCGGTGAGCATCGACCGCGCCATCAAGACCCTGAAGACCTTCGAGGGCGGGGTCGAGCAGGCGAGCGAGGAGGAGCTCGCCAACGCGACCGCCAAGGCGGACCGGATGGGCATGTACAACTGCCCCCAGACGGGGGTCGCCCTCGCCGCGCTGGAGAAGCTCATCGCGCGCGGGGAGGTGGGCCCGCGCGACCGGGTGGTCGTCATCTCCACCGCCCACGGGCTCAAGTTCACCGAATTCAAGATCCAGTACCACCAAAAGCAGATCGAGGGGGTGAATAGCCTGTACGCGAACGCCCCCATCGAGCTCTCCAACGATCTCGGTGCGATCCAGGAGGCGGTCGAGCGCCTTATCAACGCGCCGGTCTCCGCCTGATCCCCGGCTTTCCCGTAGGATTTCCCCGATGACCGACGATTCACCCGAGCGCAAACGGCCTCTGGTCCCGCCGCCCGAGGGCCGCGGGGAGCGCCGCTACGCGCGCGACGCCTTCGCCCCGCCGATCTTCCAGACGGCGACCTTCACCTTCCCCGACGCGGCCAGCCTCGCCGCCTTCCACGACGGGGGCGACGGCGGCAAGTTCTTCTACTCCCGCTACGGGAACCCCACCCAGGCGGCGGCCGAGGCCCGCCTCTCCCGCCTCGAGGGGGCGGAGGCCTCCCTCCTCTACGCGAGCGGGATGGCGGCCGTCTCCTCGGTCCTCCTCACCCTCCTCGCCCCCCAGGCCCGCCTCGTCCTCCTCGGGGAGTGCTACCGCCACACCCGCGACTTCGCCGAGGGCGTCCTCGCGCGCTACGGCGTCCAGATCGCGCGGACCTCGGCGAACACGGTGGAATCGCTCGAGGAGGTGGACGAGGGCCCCGTGCGCGTCCTCTTCGCCGAGGTGCCCTCGAACCCCACCCTCCGCGTCCCCGACATCGAGCGCCTGGCCGAGTGGGCCCGCGGGCGGCGCGCCCGCCTCCTGGTGGATTCGACCATCGCCTCCCCCGCCCTGCTGCGCCCCCTCGATTGGGGGGCCGATCTCGTCCTCCACAGCGCGACGAAGTTCCTCTCGGGCCACAACGACCTCATGGCCGGCTCGGTCTCGGGCGGAGAGGCCCCCATCGACGCCCTGCGCGAGCAGCAGGCCCTCCTCGGCGCCCTCATCGGCCCCCAGACGGCCTTCCTCCTCGACCGGGGGATGAAGACCCTCTCGGTGCGCCTCGAGCGCCAGAGCGAAACCGCCCTCCGCCTCGCCGAATTCCTGAGCGGGAGCCCCAAGGTGGCGCGGGTCCACTACCCCGGCCTCCCCTCCCACCCCGACCACGCGACGGCGCGCCGCCTCCTGCGGGCCTTCGGCGGCCTGCTCAGCTTCGAGATGAAGGGGGGGCCCGAGGCCGCCGACCGGCTCGTCGACGTCTTGCGGGCGCCCGTCCTGGCGGCCGGGTTCGGCGGGACCGAGAGCCAGGTGGAGCACCACGCCCTGATGGCCTACGCCGACCTCGGCCTCGAGGGCGCGCAGGCGCGGGGCGTGCCGCCCGGGCTCATCCGCTATTCGGTGGGAATCGAGGACTTCGAGGTCCTGCGCGAGGACCTGAAGGAAGGACTGGCCAAGGTCTGAGGGAGGCGCCCTCCCGCCCTCAGCTCCTGCGGCGCTTGCGGGACGTCCGTCTCTCGATGAGCCAGATCGTGCGCACCCACATCTTCTTCCCCTTCCAGCGGCCCGTCCGCACCACCACCCGGGTGAACCCGCGCCGGTCCCGGGTGATCGACCGCACGCGCGTTCCGGGAGGAAGGGTGTAGGGGTAGCGCGAGCCGCGCGGGGCCCGGTAGCCGCCCGCGTAGTTCAGCGGGAGGCTGCGGTAGGAGCGGCGGATGGTGAGGGTGGTCCCGACCGGGTAGCCCTTCCCCCCCTTGGCCTTGGCCGAGGACGCGGCCTTGGCGCGGGGGGCCTTGGACTTGGGCATGCGGGCCTTCGCGAGCTTGGCGCGGGCGGCCTGGGCCTTCATCTTCCTCACGAAGGAGAGCGTGTCGCGGATCTGAAGGCGGGCCTCGTCCAGCGACTTTCCGTGCTTGGCCAGGGTGCGGGTGTGGGCGAGGAGCTGCCGCCGGATGACCTGGAGCTGTTGCTGGGACCGCTTCTGGCCCTTCTCGTAGTCCTTCTTGGTCACGATGAGGGCGCAACCCGACATCGCGATCGAAAGGGCCGCCAGGAGCAGACCTCTCCCGATTCGTCGCTCGCCGCGCCCCGGTCTCTTCCCCTTCGCCGGACTTCCCTTCATCCCCCTCTTCATACCGGATACCACCCTTCGATGGGCGGCATGATGACCAACTCGCTCTCCAACTGCTCCACTCCCGCGCAGGCGCGGGCGATGCCCTCGGCGACTTCCTTCTCCTCCTCGCTGTTCACCCGGCCGTGGAGGAGCAGGCGGCCGGGGGAGGCGCAGTCGACCGAGATGCCGCTCGCGTCGATGCGCTCGTCGGTCATGAGCACGGCCTTGACCCTCTGGGCGAAAGAGAGATTGCGGAGCTTTTCGGAGGAGGCGGGCCCGGCGGCGGAATACTCCTCCCGCCGCATGAGGGCGACGAGGAGCTTCACGGCGCTCTCCTCCCCGAAAACCCCCGTGTTGACCACCAGGTCGAAATCGACCGGGTCGCCCCAGCGCACGTCGAAGAAATACCGCGTGTAGGACATCCGCTCGCGGTCGTTGTTCAGGATGAACTCCTCGGCCAGGGAGGCGGAGATCCCCTCGTTCGCCACGAGGCGCCGCTTGCGCAAATCGTTGGGGGCGATGAAGCGGGCCCGGAAGACGCAGGGGATGCCGGAGAGCAGGACGTTCCCCCCGCGCCCGAGGATCACGTAATTGTCCTTGAGGGCGGACTCGTAGACGATGGCCCGCATGATGTCGAGATAGACGAGTTGGCGGTCGCGGAAAAACCGATCGATGAGGCCCGGCCGCCGCTCGTCCACCTTGTCGAGCTCGGCGCGGACGTAGCCGTAGGACTGGGCCGCCGCGGCGAAGCCCTCGTTGTCCAAGAGGGGCCAGCCCAGCTCCTCCGCCACCCGTTTCGCGACGGCGTCTCCTCCGCTCCCCAACTCCCGGGAGATCGTCAGAACGCCCATCTCGCAACCCTCTGGGGCGGCCGTTCGGGGCGGGCGGAGAGGACCTGCTCATCCTGCTGAACCGAGCGGCCCTCGATGATGGAGTCGATTGTCTTCCGTATGGTGGTACAACCGCTCAAGATCGTCAAGGCGAGGATCGCCGCCCATATCAGTTTGCGCATCGCGGTCTCCTCCTCTCGAAGGGACGCCTCACCTGCTCGCCCGCTTGAATTTCTCGAGCTGCAGCCGGTAGTAGCGGTTGTTGGGATCGAGGACGATCGCCCGCTGGATGAAGGGAATGGCCTTCACCGGCTGCTTGTTCCGGTAGTATAGCTCGGCCAGCGTGTCGAGGTAGGGGGGGGTGTCGGGCCGCAGCTCCAGGGACTGCCTGGAGAGATCGATCCCCTGATCGAGGTTCTCCCGCCGCATGGCGTGGAACCAGGCCAGCCGGTTCAAAGCCGCCGCGCTGTCCGGGTTGCGGGTGAGGACCTCCTCGAAGATCTTCTTCGCCTCCTCCGACTTCCCCCCCTCCCAGAGAAGGTTCCCCAGTTCGACGAGAACGGCCAGCGAGCCGGGATGCCCCTCGCGCAGCTCCAGGAGCATCTTGCGGGCCACCGAGCGCCGGCCGTGCCGCTTGTGGACCTGGGCGACCCGCACCAGCATGTCCACGTTGGAGGAATCGAGCCGGGCTGCGCGCTTGTAGAGGGCGATGGCCTCCCGGCCGCGCCCGCGCGCCTCCAGGAGGGTGCCGAGGCGGACGTAGGCGTCCAGCCAGTCGGGGGCCAGCTCCACCACCTTGCGGTACTCCTTGATGGCTTCCTCATGGTCGCCCATGGCGACGAGGGCGGCCCCGAGCTGGTAGCGCAGGTGGGCGTTCTCCGGGGCGCGGGCGATCCGCTCCTGCAACAGGCTGGCCGCCTGGGTGAGCCGCTTTTCGGCGAGGAGCCGCTCGGCCTCGGGGAGGAAGGAGGCCGGGAAGGGGGAGGGCCCCTTCCCTTCGGGCGCCGTCCCCACCAGGCGGGCCTTCACCGAATTCAGCCGCCTTCGCAGGACCACGTCCTCGGGGTCGCGCCGCAACGCCTCGGCGTAGGCGCCGGCCGCCTTCTGAAGGCGGCCCCCCCGGGCGTGAATGTCTCCCAGGAGGATGGCGCCCTCGATGTGGCCGGGCGCGGTATCGAGGAGACGCTCGAGGTGGACGATGGCCTCCCCGTCGCGACGCAGGCGGGCCAGCGCCCGGGCCAGCCGGAAGCGCACCTGCGCCTCCCGGCGCCCGCCGATCTGGACCGCCTGCTCAAGGCGCTCCACCGCCGGAGGGAGCGCGCCCTCGCGCTCGAGCTGCACCGCCTCGGCCAGAAGCGCCTCCTGCCGCCGGTCGGCGGCCAGCCCCGCCCCCTCCCGGGAGGGGAAGGCGCCCCAGAGGAGCGGGCGGCCCTCCCAGAATCGCTCCAGATGGCCCGCCACGGCCCGGACGTAGCGCGAGGAGACGCCCGAGAGGGCCGAGGTGGCGCCCCCCGCAACCGCCAGGGCGAACAGGGCGACCGCCGCCCGCCGCAGCATCCGCCTCGGCGCCGGGCTCCGGAGGCGCTCCAGCCGGGCCTCGGGCATATGGAGAGCGCCGTCGAGGCGCGCCTTGGGGTTGATGCGCACCCGCTTGGCCCGGACGTTCCCCCGGTGGAAGGAGCCCGCCCCCAGCTCCAGGCGGTCCTTGACCAGGAGGTCGCCCCGGCTCTCGCCCCGGTGAACCAGATTCTCGGCCCGGATTCGCCCCTCGGTCCGGGCCTCACCGCCGAGCTCGAGCCGCCCCTCCCCCTCGATGTCGCCCCGGAAGCTCCCATTCAGGAACATGCGCCCCGAAAAGCGAAGGGTTCCCTCCAGGCGGGTCTTTTCGCCCAAGAACGAAAAACCCGCCTCGGGCCTTCTCACCGCCTTGTGGAAGGTCATGGCAGTCCCTTCATGGAGGCATCCCAAACCGGAGCCAGCCTGCGGCCAGGCAGCGGCCGATTGGGCCGAGTCCTTCTATCCTAGCAAATTCGGGAGGGCGCCGGGAAAATTTGTCCCCTAGCGCGGAAGGCTCCGGGAGAACCAGAAAACCTGCTGATCCCAGCCCTGTTTGAGTATCAGCCCCTCCTGGCCGGGGGTGA
>JAZGDQ010000045.1:0-9399 GCA_036477985.1 bacterium | reverse complement strand
CCGGCCTCGCGCGCCACCCCGGGGTCGGCGTGGAGCGGATTCGCGTCCCCGCTCAAGCGGTAGATGAGGGCCGACTGGGGAAGGGTGGGAAGATCGCACGTCTCCTCGGGCGCCCCCTCCGGCAGCTCGTGCACGGGGGGCGTGGGGCCGGACTTTCCGCCGAAGCCGCCGCCCCCGCGCGCGAAGGTGGTGGAGCGCACCGTGGCGAGCAGCTCCCCGCTCCCCCCGTTCCGGATCTCGCGCTCCCCGTAGATGAGGGCCCCCTTCTCGCCCTTGTCCAGAATCTCCCGGATGCGGGGGCGGCCGATGAGCTCCCCCTCGGGGGGCAGCGGCTTGTGGAGGGTGATCCCCTGCTCGCCGTGGAGGACGCGCTTCCAGTCGACGCCGAACCGCGGGTCCCGGAACCAGAGGCCGGGGCCGGCGAGGACGGCCGCCATGGTGGGCAGGGCGCGGAGCGATTCCTCGTAGACGAAGCCGAGCTGGCCGGGGTCCACCGGGTCGGCCCCCAGCCCCAGCCCCAGGGCGTAGAGAATCGTGTCCTTGCGGGAGTAGGCGTGGGCGACCTCGGGCATCTCCCAGGCCATGATCTCCTCGAAATTCAGCGGCATCTCCCCTCCCCCCCTCCCCGCATGCGGGGCGCATCCCCCCATGCGGGGCGCATTCGCCCGCGGGATCGCCCTCCACTATAGCCTCCCTTCGCCCGCGTCTTCCACATCCGGCCCGCGTGCATCTCCGCCCGTGCGGCCTGCACCGCCGCCCGTGCGGCCCGCACCGCCCGCAGGGCCGAACTTCCCCGGAGGGAGGCGATTTAGTAAGATTCCCCCATCCCAGGATGACGGGCCCCTTCATCAAGGACATCCCATGAACCTGAACTTCACCGCCGAGGAAGAGGCCTTCCGCCTCGAGGTCCGCTCCTTCATCGCCGACAACCTGCCCGCCGACATGCGCAGCGTCGCCGAAAAGGGCCAGCGCTTCGACAAGGACCACTTCGTGCGCTGGCACAAGATTCTCTACGGGAGGGGTTGGGGCGCCCCCGCCTGGCCCGTCGAATACGGGGGGGCGGGCTGGACGCCCACCCAGAAGTACATCTTCGAGGACGAGATGGGGATGAGCGGCGCCCCCGCCCCGCCCACCTTCGGCACCGGCATGGTCGCGCCCGTCATCATCGCCTACGGGAGCGAGGCCCAGAGGGAGCGCTTCCTCCCCCCCATCCTGCGCGGGGACGTCTGGTGGTGCCAGGGCTACTCCGAGCCCGACTCGGGCTCCGACCTCGCCTCCCTCAAGACCAAAGCCGTGCGGGAGGGGGACGAATACGCCGTCACCGGCCAGAAGTGCTGGACCACCTACGCCCACTGGGCGGACTGGATGTTCTGCCTCGTCCGCACGCGGGAGGGGGGGAAGCCCCAGGAGGGGATCTCCTTTCTCCTCATCGACATGACCTCCCCGGGCGTCACCGTGCGCCCGGTCATCATCAACGACCTCTCCCACTACGTGAACGATATCTTCCTCGAGGGCGTGCGCGTTCCGGCCGCCAACCTCGTCGGCGAGGAGGGCATGGGCTGGACCTACGCCAAATTCCTCCTCGGGAACGAGCGGGTGGGAATCGCCCGCGTCGGCCAGACGAAGCGGCGGGTGGCCCGCCTCAAGGAGATCGCGCGCGAGGAGATGTCCGGGGGCCGGCCCCTCATCGAGGATCCCCTCTTCCGGCGCCGCCTCGCCGAGCTCGAGGTGCGCCTCATGGCCCTCGAGTGCACCGCCTTCCGCCTCCTGGCCGAGGAGCACGCCGGCCGCCCGGTCGGCCCCGCCGCCTCCCTCCTCAAGATCAAGGGCTCCGAGCTGGCCCAGGCCGTCACCGAGCTCACCGTCGAGTCGGTCGGCTACTACGCCCTCCCCTTCGTCGAGGACGCCCTCCACTTCGGCGCCGACCAGCCGCCCGTCGGGCCCGACTACGCCACCGACGCCATGCCCCACTTCCTCTACACCCGGGCCACCACCATCTACGGCGGCACCAACGAGATTCAGCGGAACATCCTCGCCAAGGCCGTCCTGGAGCTGTAGGGAGGCGCCGGAGGATGGACTTCGAGTTCAGCGAGGAGCAGCGCCTCCTGCGCGAGAGCGTCGCCCAGTTCGTGGCGCAGGACTACCCCTTCTCTCGCCGGCGCGAGCTGGCCGCCAGCGAGGAGGGCTTCGGGCGCGACGTCTGGGCCCGCTTCGCCGACCTCGGCTGGCTCGCCCTCCCCTTTCCGGAGGAGGCGGGCGGCTTCGGCGCCACCCCGGTCGAGACCATGATCCTCATGGAGGCGATCGGGCGCGGCCTCATGGTCGAGCCCTTCCTCTCCACCGTGGTGCTCGGCGGGGGGAGCCTCCGCCTGGGCGGGAGCCCCTCCCAGCGCGCCGAGGCGCTTCCCCCCCTCATCGAGGGAAAGATCCTCCTCGCCTTCGCCTTCGCCGAGCCGCAGTCGCGCTTCCACCTCGCCGACGTGGAGACGCGGGCGGAGCGGAACGGGGCGGGCCACCGCCTCACGGGGCGCAAGATCGTCGTCCTCCACGGCGGGACGGCGGACAAGCTCGTCGTCTCGGCGCGCACGGGCGGCTCGGCGCGCGATGAGGCGGGCATCTCCCTCTTCCTGATCGACCGCGCGTCGCCGGGGGTGGAGCTGCGCGCCTACCCGACCATCGACGGCCTGCGCGCCGCCGAGATCACGCTGGAGGGGGTGGAGGCCGGCCCCGAATCTCTCCTCGGCGAGTTGGGGGGCGCCCTCCCCCTGATCGAGGCGGTCGTCGACAACGGAATCGCGGCGGTGTGCGCCGAGGCGCTGGGCGCCATGGAGGTCCTCTACGAGACGACGCTCGAATATCTGCGGACGCGGCGCCAGTTCGGCCGCCCCATCGGCTCCTTCCAGGTGCTCCAGCACCGGATGGTGGACATGTACATGGAGCTGGAGCAGGCGCGCTCGATGACCTACATGGTCACCCTGCGGCTGGAGGACCCGGACCCGGCCGAGCGGCGGCGGGCGGCCTCGGCCGCCAAGGTGCAGATCGGCGAGAGCGGGCGCTTCGTGGGCCGCCAGGCGGTCCAGCTCCACGGGGGGATGGGCATGGTGGACGAGCATCTCGTCAGCCACTACTTCAAGCGCCTCACCGTGATCGACACCCAGTTCGGGAACGTGGATCACCACCTCGAGCGCATGGCCGCCCTCTGAGGGGCCTCCGGGAAGGGGGGGGAATGGGAAACATGATGCAGGGCAAGGCCGTCATCGTCACCGGCGCCGGGCGCGGCATCGGCCGCGAGATCGCCCTCCTCCTGGCCGCCGAGGGGGCCAAGCTGGTAGTGAACGACATCGGCGCCTCCCTCGCCGGCGAGGGGCGCGACGCCTCCCCCGGGGAGGAGACGGCCGCCCTCATCCGCGAGCGCGGGGGCGAGGCAGTCGTCAACGCCGACAGCGTGAGCGGCTGGGAGAGCGCCCAGCGGATCGTCCAGACCGCGCTCGACGCTTTCGGCCGCCTCGACGCCGTGGTCAACAACGCGGGCATCCTGCGCGACGCCATCTTCCACAAGATGGACGAGGAGAGCTGGGACGCGGTGATCGAGGTCCACCTCAAGGGGAGCTTCAACGTGAGCCGGGCGGCGGCCCCCGTCTTCCGCGAGCAGGAGAGCGGCGCCTTCGTCCACATCACCTCGACGAGCGGCCTGGTGGGCAACATTGCCCAGGCCAACTACTCGGCCGCGAAGATGGGCATCGTCGGCCTCTCGCGCTCCATCGCCCTCGACATGGCGCGCTACAACGTGCGCTCGAACTGCCTGGGGCCGGCCGCCTACACCCGGATGATCGAATCCATCCCGGTGACCTCGCCCGAGCAGGAGGCGCTCCACGAGAAGTACCGGACGCGGATGACGGCCGAGAAGAACGCCCCCCTCGCCGTCTACCTGGCGAGCGAGGCCGCGAAGGATGTCACGGGGCAAATCTTCTGCGTCATGGGCAACGAGTTCTTCGTGATGAGCCAGCCCCGGCCCGTGCGCACCATGCACCGCGACGGAGGCTGGACCCCCCAGGGCGTGGCCGAGGTCATGCCCGCCCTCATGCCCTCCCTCACCCCGCTCGAGACCCTCCAGAAGGTGTTCAGCTGGGGCCCGATTTAGCCCGCGCCGGGCTCGCAGCCCTTGCAGGGCGGGCAGGGCGCGCAATCACCCGCCGGACTCGCAGGCCCTTGCAGGGCGCGCAATCACCCGCAGGGCTCGCAGCCCTCGCAGGGCTCGCAGCCCCCCGCCGGGCTCTCCGTTGACACCCCCCCGGGGCGGACCTAGGATCGAAGCCAATCGGCCCCACCGCTTCCCCACCCGCAGAGGAGAGCGACCCATGCCGCGCAACCCCCTAGACACCTTCGCGAAAAAAGTGGACCCCAAGCACGCGGCCCTTCTGGTCGTGGACGTGCAGAACGACTTCTGCGCCGAGGGCGGGATGATGCACCGGGAGGGGTTCGACCTCACCATGGTGAAGGAGATGATCCCCCGCCTGGAGCGCTTCATCGAGGAGGCCCGCGAGGCGGGCATGCCCGTCATCTTCATCCGCAACGTCTACAACACCGACGACAACTGGTACCTCTCGGACGTCTGGCTCGAGCAGGCCGCCCGCACCCGCCAGGGGAGCTACGTCATCCACTCGGTGTGCGGGGCCGGCTCCTGGGAGGGGGATTTCTACAAGGTCCGCCCCACCGAGAAGGACGTCATCGTCACCAAGCACCGCTTCAGCGCGTTCCAGGACACCGACCTGGACCTGATTTTGCGAAGCCGGGACATCCGCACCCTCATCATGACGGGCACGGCCACCAACGTCTGCGTGGAGAGCACGGCCCGGGACGGCTTCTTCCGCGACTACTACATCGTCTTCAGCTCGGACTGCTCGGGGACCTACTCGAAGGAAGACCACGAGGCCACGCTGAACAACATCCGCCGCTTCTTCGGCGAGGTGGCGACGGCCGACGAGGTCTCCGCCTGCTGGAAGACGGCGGGCGTTCCGGCCGCCCTCGAGGCGGAGACGAGCTGAGGGGGGGCGGCCTCGCCCCTGGCGGCCCGTCCTCTTCGCGCCCTTCGCCCCTTCCGCGAAAATCCGCAAGAGAGAGGTTCGGGAAATGACGCCCGAGGAGCAGTTCGACGCCGCGGCGGCCTCGGCGCTGCGCGACCGCGAGGACCTCGTCCGCTTCCTCGAAGGGGTGAGCGAGGCCGGGGCGCGCTTCCAGCCGCCCGGCGGGGAGTGGTCCATCGCCGAGGGCGCCGAGCACATCCTCCTCACCGAGCCCTGGGTGCGCGAATTCATGGGCGAGGCCCTGCGCAAGGCCGGGGAGAGCGGCGAGTGGGACACGGCGCCCGACAAGCCGGTGAAGATGACCTACGAGGCCCTCCGCCGCCGGGAGCAGGGCCGCGTGGAAGCGCCCGCGCATCTCCTCCCCCGCGGGGGGCGCGGTTTCGCCGAGATGCGCGATTCGCTCCTCCCCGACCGCCGGGCCTCCCTCGACCTCCTCCTCCCCCACCGCTCGAGGAATCTGAGCCGCCTCGTCATCCCCAGCGCCAGCTACGGGGATCTGCACTTCTACGACCGCATCCACTATCTGGGCATCCACGACTATCTCCACCGCGAGCAGATGGAGCGGGTCCTCCGCGCCCCCGGATTTCCGGCGGCCGGTCCTCCCTAGTATCGTGTCCGATGAATCCGCACTATCCATCCAACGGGCGTTTTCCTGACATGCCGAGATGGCGGCGCCATGGGCGGCGACCGAAGCATCTCGGTTGGGAGAAGGGAGCATTGCGCCCCAAAAGAGAGAATCCCGCATATCCACCGTGATTGGGGATGGAAGGGGCGCCCGAGAGGGTGTCTTATTGCGGACTTTATGAACTTCCCGGCGGGAAGCGCCGCCGAGAAAAGATAAATAAGTCGGAGTTTGCGAAATGGAGGGCTTTGCCGCATAATTCCAATCACCTCAAACGCCCGGTCCCTTCGGGTTGAATCGGGAGAGAAAATGATTTCCCGGAAATTCTTCCGCACCCTGCTGGCGGCGGGAATGTTCGCCGCCTCCGCCGTTCCGGCCGTCGCGGCGCCCGTTGCGAACGATGAGACCAAAGACCTCTTCATCAAAGGCTACGCCTTCGCAGTTCTCGAGCGGGAGTTCACGCTGCTGACGGACGTAAAGCTCACCGTGAGCAATGGCGAAATCACCATTACAGCGAGCGGGCTCGATCGTGAAACGAAAAGCAGGCTGATCGCTATTTTCTGCCTGCGGAAAGGAGTGAAGAAGGTCAACCGTACAGATTGCACTGAATTCCGCCAACCCGGGGCAATGGATGCCCGGAAAGCGACGGCTCCAGCGGACGGCGCTCTCCCCGTTCCGACCACTAAAAAAGAATTTTTCCCCAAGAACGATCTATTCGCGCCCCTCATCGCCGATCCCCGCTGGCCCCATTTTTCGGCGGGTCTCCAAAACTATTCCGGGCACAAAACTTTGAGCTCGGTGGGCGCGGTGAGCTTCGGCGAGACCTTCTCACTCTACCGGCGAAATGCGTTTCAATCCGTTGGCGGGCGCTGGGAGCTTGGCCTGCAAGCGGCCGTGTTCGGCATCTTCGATTTGGACGCCGACTCCAAGGACCTGATCAACGCTGACTATTGGGTGGCGCCGGCTTTAAGTTACCGCAACAAAGAGGGCGACTTCTCCCTCCTCGCGCGGCTCTTGCACCAAAGCTCCCATCTCGGCGACGAGCAGCTGACCAATAGGAAAATCCCTCTGGACAAACGCATCAACTTGAGCTACGAGGCGGCCCAGGTGTTATTTTCTTTTCGCAAAGAGGAAGATATCCGGGTCTACGCCGGAGCCCAGTTCCTCCTCCACAAGGAGCCATCCGATCTCGAGCCCTGGTCGATTCAGTACGGCGTGCAGTGGTCCTCCGGCCCGCGTCCCTGGCTCTCCAAAATATTCAGCCCTGGGGCGAGCGTGGTCCTCGGCGCGGATTTCAAGAACCTGGAGGAGGCGGACTGGGACGCCAACGTATCCCTCCGCGGCGGCCTCCAATTCAAGGACGCAAATTTCCCCAGCATGAAGTTCCAGATCATGTTCGAGTACTTCACTGGAAAATCCCCCAACGGACAGTTTTTCAGGGAGACCATCGAGTACTTCGGGCTGGGGCTGCACCTCTACTTTTGACGCGGCCCACCCGCCGGGCGTCAGCGCGATCTAGGGCGCAAACGGGCGGTTGGCCCCACGATTCTCCTTAATATCCCCTTCTTCTGGCCCTTTCGGGCCTACTTTTCGTTCATCCTATCGGCGCTTTTGTGCTAGTCTGTCCCTATCCACACCATCGGATTGGCATTCGGAAAACGAGAGGAATTTCCCTTTCTCGTCGCAACATCCATCGGGAGGAAGTCGCCATGGGAGCAAAAGTTCTCGGCGGGCGCGAGCAGGTGAGGGTGGCTGTCGTCCAGGCCGCCTCGGTGTTCATGAACAAGAAGGGCTGCCTGGAAAAGGCGTGCGAGAAGATTCTCGAAGCCGGAAAGGAGGGGGCCGAGCTCATCGTCTTCCCCGAAACCTGGATCCCCACCTACCCCTACTGGTCCATGGGGTGGGACACGAGCGCCGCCGGTTTCCATGACGTCATGGCGAATCTCCAGGACAACTCCCTTGTCGTCGGCAGCGAGGACACCGACATCCTGGGGAAAGCCGCCCGGGACGCGGGCGCATACGTGGTGATGGGCTGCAACGAGCTCGACGACCGGATCGGCAGCCGCACCCTCTTCAACTCGCTGGTCTACATCGACAAGAACGGCCGCGTCATGGGCCGCCACCGCAAGCTGATCCCCTCCTTCATCGAGCGGATCTGGTGGGGCCGGGGGGACGGACGCGATCTGCAGGTCTTCGACACCGAGATCGGCCGCCTCGGCGGGCTGATATGCTGGGAGAACCACATCGTCAACATCAGCGCCTGGTTCATCGCCCAGGGGGTGGACATCCACGTCGCCGTCTGGCCCGGCATGTGGAACTGCGGCGCCATCGGCGGGGAGTCCTTCATCTACGCCGGACACGACATCACCAAGTGCGACCTCATCCCGGCCACGCGGGAGCGGGCCTTCACCGGCCAGTGCTACGTCCTCTCGGCCAACAACCTCCTGCGCATGGACGATATACCGGACGACTTCCCCTTCAAGGACAAGATGACCTACGGGGGGCCCGGACAGGGGGACTTCGTGGGGTGGGCCTGCGGCGGCAGCCATATCGTGGCGCCCACGTCGGAATACATGGTGTCGCCCACCTTCGACGAGGAGACCATCATCTACGCCGACCTCCAGGCGAAATACATCAAGGTGGTGAAGTCGGTCTTCGACTCGCTGGGACACTACGCGCGCTGGGATCTGGTCAGCCTGACCACCCCGCCCCAGCCCTACGAGCCGGTCGCCTCGGCTCCGCCGCCTCCTCCCGCCGACCTGCGCGAGCGGGTGGCCGAGCGCGTGGCCAAGGAGTTCCAGCTGGATCCCGAGAAGGTGGATCAGCTCGTCCGCAGCGTCGTTTGAGCGGGCCGGAATGGCCGCCCATTCTCGCGAGAGGCGGGGAAGGGCGATCCGGAATGACGCCTGGGGGACGCGGGAGGGGCGTGGGACGCCCCCCGGCGCGGAGCGGCCCCGGCGTGGGATGCCCCCCGGCGTGGGACGCCCCCCGGCGCCTCAATCCTCCAGGATCGCGACGGCGCGGATGGGGCTTCCGCTCCCGCCGCGAATCTTGAGGGGAAAGCCCGCGAAGCGGAACCGCCCCTGCCCCACGAGCGCCTCGAGGTTCATGAGGCTCTCCATGTGGGTGAAGCCCATCTCGGCGCACACCCGGTGGACCTCGTAGTTGGGCTCCCCCGGGCGGCCCGGACTCACCGCCTCCACCCCGAAGCTGACGATCCCCTTGCGGCCGAGCCACTCGGCCGACTCCCGCGTGAGGCCCGGGAAGTCGGTGAGGTAGGCCGGGGCGCCGAAGGTGCGCGCGTGATGGCCGGTGTGGAGGAACACCGTGTCCCCTTCCCGGATCTCCACCCCGGCCGCCCGGCAGGCCTCCTCCAGATCCGCCGCCGAGATGTCCGAGCGCGCCGGCTTGTGGGAGAGATCGAGGCAGACGGCCTCGGTGTAGAAGTTCTCGAGCGGCAGGTCGGAGATTCCGGCCGCCTCGGGGTCGCTGTTGAAGTGGCGCGGGGCGTCGACGTGGGTGCCGGCGTGGTCCCCCATGGAGTGGATCATGGAGGTGGAGGAGAAGCCGCCCGTCTCGCGGCGGCGCTCCTCGTGGGTGACCCAGTCGGCGAGGATGACGGGAGGATGGGCGGGGTGCGTCGGCGTCCGGTGGTAGATCTCCCGGCTCAGGTCGATCAGTCTGGCCATGCGG
>JAZGDQ010000449.1:0-3564 GCA_036477985.1 bacterium | reverse complement strand
TGCGGGCCTCGGGCGTCCCGGTCGTTCACGTGGACTGGAAGCCCCCCGCGGGGGGCGACGCCCGCCTCGCCGGAATCCTCAGCCGGCTGGAGGGGAAGGGCAGGAGGGCGGAGGGAGAGGATCAGCGGGCGGAGGGAGAGGACAAGGGGAAGGAAGGGTAGGGGACCCGTGCGTCAGGGAGGGGGAAGAGGATGACCGAGCCATGGCGGCTGTCCCTGGCCGAGGGGCTCCGGCGCACCCGGGAGGGCGCCCTGACCTCCGCCGAGTGGGTGCGCTCCCTCCTCGGGCGGATCGACGCGTGTGAAGAGCGGGTGAAGGCGTGGGCCCACGTGGACGGCGCGGGCGCCCTGGCCGGGGCCGAGGCGGCCGACAGCGCGCGCGCGTCCGGCCCCCCCCGCCCCCTCGATGGGGCGCCGGTCGGCCTCAAGGACATCATCGACGTCGCGGGGATGCCGTGCGAGGCGGGCTCGTCCCTCTACGCGGGCCGGGCGGCCGAGACCGACGCCTCCTGCGCCGCCCGGCTCCGGGCGGCGGGCGCCCTCATCCTCGGCAAGACGGTGACGACCGCCTTCGCCACCGCGGACCCGTCGGTGACGCGCAACCCCTGGAACCTCGCGCGCAGCCCGGGCGGCTCGAGCAGCGGCTCGGCGGCGGCCGTGGCGGCCGGGATGGTCCCGGGCGCGGTGGGCAGCCAGACGGGGGGCTCCACCCTCCGGCCGGCCGCCTTCTGCGGCGTCGTGGGGCTGAAGCCCTCCTACGGGCGCATCTCCCGGGGCGGGGTCGTGGCCGTCTCCTGGACCTTGGACACCCTCGGCGTCATCGCCCGCTCGGCCGAGGACGCGGCCCACCTCCTCACGGGCGCGGCCGGCGGCGACGCGCGCGACGACGCCTCCTCCGATCTCCCGGTTCCCGACTACGCGGCCGCCTCCTCGCCCCGCCCCCCGGGCCGGGTCTGCTTCCTGCGGGAGGATTTCGAGGCGCGGGCGAGCGTCGAGGTGGCCGAGGCGATCGCGCGGGCCGCGGCGCGCCTGCGCGAGGCAGGGGCCCAAGTGGAGGAAGGCAGGCTGCCCGCCGACTTCGATCAGCTCCACGCCGCCCACCGGATCATCCAGCGGGCCGAGCTGGCGGCCTATCACGAGGAGATGTTCCGCGCCCGCGAGGGCGAGTATCCCCCCCTCCTGCGGAACAACGTGGCGACGGGGTTGATGGTCCCCGCCCCCCACTACATCCGCGCCCTGCGCCTCAACGCCCGCTTCGCGCGCGAGATGGCGCGCCTCTTCGAGCGCTTCGAGTTCGTCCTCATGTCCCCCCAGGTCGAGACGGCCCCGCCGGCGGAGGAATCCACGGGGAACGCCCTCTTCCTCGAACCCCTCACCATGGCGGGCGCGCCGGCCATCACCCTTCCCCTCCGACGGGGGGAGGGGAACCTTCCCCTCGGCGTCCAGCTCGGGGCGGCGCGGTTCCGGGAGGCCCCCCTCCTGGCCTTTTCCCGCTGGTGCGAGGCTGAATTGGGCTGGCGGGCCGAGATCGCCGAGCCCCCACCGGCCTGAAGGGAGAGGGCGGAGCCGCTCCCCGGCCCGAGAGAGGAGGAGGGGGGGGGAATCTCCCGTTTCCAAGCGGATTTCGAAGATTTCCTTTCTTGACCTGGCCCCCCCCGTCCGTTAAATTATCTTCCTATTCCTTGGAGGCCGCCTTTCGTCGATGATTACCCGGGGGATGAAGCCCTCCAGCCGCCAATCTTTGCGGTCCGGCAGGCAACGGCGCCGGCCGCGATTTCAGCATCTCGGTTTTCGGGAAAGTGTGGATTTTGAAGAGGCCGCCCGCATTGGAATGCGATGGCCGCTGGGCCGCCGGCCCGAAGGGACGGCGGCTCCCCACCTTCACAAGGAGGAAGTGATGATGAAACACCATCGGAAGACAGCGGCCGTCGTCGCAGTGATCATCGCCGCTACGTTCCTCGCCGTATCGTCCGCCCAGGCCGCGCGGGTCAAGACGGCGGTGGCGAGCGCGGGGCCGGGCGCGGCGGCCTTCGTCATTTGGGGCGGCCTCGCGGCCTTCATCTCCAAGGAGTCCAAGACCGTCGAGATGAACAACCTCACGACGCGCGGCGCGGTGGAGGACATCCGCCTCGTGGAGAACGGCAGGGCCGAGTTCGCCCTGGGCGTGGCCACGCTCGTCCAGTTGGCGCTAAACGGCAAGAAGATGTTCAAGAAGAAGTACAAGAACATCCGCGGGCTGGGCCCGGGCACCGTCTCCTACTTCCACATCGCCACGGCCAAGCGGGCGGGCTTCAAGTCCGTTATGGACCTGGACGGCAAGAGCTGGAGCTTCGCCCGCAAGGGGAGCAGCACGCACTTCATGTCGCGGACCATCGCCAAGCTCGCCGGCATCAAGGTGCGCGAGGAGAACCTGAACTGGAACAAGGCGGCCGACGCGATCAAGGACAGGCGCCTCGACGCCTTCTCGATTCCGAATCCGATGAACTCCCCGGCCATTTTGCGCCTGGCGACGGCCGAGCCCATCACCCTCCTTCCCGTCGACGGGAAAATTCGGGCGACCATGATGAAGCAAAACGGCGCCTACTTCGAGATCACGATCCCGAAGGGCGCGTATAACGGCGTGGACAAGCCCGTCCCGACGATTGGCTACACCGCCTGGACGATCGTCGGCGCCCAGGTGCCGAACGACGTCGTGTACGAAGTGACCCGGCTGAATTTCTCGGAGAAGGGGAAGACCTTCCTTCTCCGGGTCCACAAGGGGTGGGCAGTCGCCTTCGAAGTGGCGCCGGCGCTCGATCAGATGGCCTCCATCAATATGAAGATTCACCCGGGGGCCGCGCGCTACTGGAAGGAGAAGGGGCACAAGATTCCGTCGAGCATTCAGTAAGCTGAAATTCCGCCTGCCGGGAGGGCGGGAGCCCTCCCGGCAGGACGGTTTCATCTTCGGGTCGGCTGAGGTCAGAGGAGGCTCAGGCCCCGCTTTTCACTCCGGGAGACACCGATTTGGGTTTCGCAGGATTTTTAAGATGGTTGCAAGATTTTCTCGGAGTGGGTCTCGCCACAAAGCGGTCGCTGAGCGGGGGCTACCTTTGGTTCCTGCGGGTGATCGGCTTCGTCTTCGCCATCTATTTCCTCTATGGCGCCGTCAACGGCAGCGCCACGGTGTTCGGCCCCGCTAGCTGGAATCTCTTCAAAATCAGTTTTCCCTACATCCCTTACTTCGGCGAGCAATTCTCGCTCACCTTGTTCATCTTTTTCACGACGGTCCTGACCTTCCTCCTCTACCCGGCGAGGGAGAGCTCGCCCAAGGACCGCCCCTCGGCCGTGGACCTCACTTTCTGCGTCCTGTCCTTCGCCATCGTCGTCGAGTACATCTATTTCTACGATTTCCGGGGCGCCACGGCCGGCCTCGTCCCCCCCTGGAACGACGTCGTCTTCGGCCTCACGGCGGCGATTCTCGTGTGGGAGGCGTGCCGGCGGGTGCTCGGCCTGATCCTGCCCATCGTCGCCATCGTCTTTCTTTTCTACGACTGGATGGGCCCCTACTTCCCGGGCCTGTTCTCGC
>JAZGDQ010000448.1:0-7719 GCA_036477985.1 bacterium | reverse complement strand
CGGGCGGAGCTCTTCGAGTGGATTCCGATCGGGGGGCTCCAGGTGAAGGCGGGCTTCATGCTCGACCCCCTCTCCTCCGTCATGGCGCTCGTCGTGACCGGGGTGGGCTTCCTGATCCACCTCTACTCGATGGGCTACATGCACGGCGACCGGGGGTGCGTGCGCTATTTCATCTACCTGAACCTCTTCTCCTTCTCGATGCTCCTCCTCATTCTGGGGGACAACTTCCTCGTCATGTTCGTGGGTTGGGAGGCCGTCGGGCTGTGCAGCTACCTCCTCATCGGCTTCTGGCACGAGCGGCCGGCCGCGGCCGAGGCGGGGAAGAAGGCCTTCGTGGTGAACCGGGTGGGGGACCTGTGCTTCCTCATCGCGCTCTTCCTGATCCTGGGCGTGTTCGGGACCCTCGACTTCGCGGAGGTCTTCACCCGCGCCTCCATCCTCGGGGCGGGGGGGGCGACGGCTATCTCCCTCCTCCTGTTCGCGGGCGCGACCGGGAAGAGCGCCCAGATTCCCCTCCACGTCTGGCTGCCCGACGCCATGGAGGGCCCCACCCCGGTCAGCGCGCTCATCCACGCGGCGACCATGGTCACGGCCGGGGTCTACATGGTGGCGCGCACCTACGTGCTCTTCGAGATCTCCCCCGTCGCCCTCACCGTGGTGGCGTCGGTGGGGGCCCTCACCCTCCTCATGGCCGCCTCCATCGCCCTGGTGCAGAACGACATCAAGCGCATCCTCGCCTACAGCACGGTGAGCCAGCTGGGCTACATGTTCCTGGCCCTGGGGGTGGGGGCCTACAGCGCCGCCATCTTCCACCTCATGACCCACGCCTTCTTCAAGGCGCTCCTCTTCCTGGGGGCGGGGAGCGTGATCCACGCCCTCGAGGGGGAGCAGGACATCCGGCGGATGGGCGGGCTGAACACTGCTCTTACCACCACGAGCTGGACCTTCACCGTGGGCGCCGTCGCCATCGCCGGGATTTTTCCCTTCGCCGGCTTCTTCAGCAAGGACGAGATTCTTTTCGCGGCGATGACCTCCGCCCGGGGCGGGCTCGTCTTCTGGCTGGCCGGGGCGGTGGGCTCGCTCATGACCTCCTTCTACATGTCCCGCCTCGTCTTCAAGACCTTCCACGGGAGGTGCGCCCTCCCGATTGAGCAGCAGCAGCGGCTCCACGATTCGCCCTCCTCCATGACGGGTCCGCTGCGGGTCCTGGCCCTCCTCTCCCTGATCGGGGGCTGGGTGGGGATTCCCCTCATCGAGGGCTTGAACGTGTTCGGCGATTTTCTCGCCCCCTCCTTCGGCGGCCACCACGAGGCGTACGACGAGAAGCTCCTCGAATTCGCGATGATGGCCGTCTCCCTCGTCATCGCCATCCTGGGGGTCTATCTGGCCTACGTCTTCTACATCCGCCACAGGGGGGCGGCGGCGGAGCAGGCCCAGCACTGGCCGGGGCTCTACCGCCTCGTGCTCAACAAGTACTACGTGGACGAAATCTACGACTTCCTCATCGTCCAGCCGGTGAAGCGGGTCTCCATCATGCTCTGGCGGGCGTTCGACGATGGGGTGATCGACGCGGCGGTGAACGGCGCGGCGGGTTTGATCGGGTCGGCGGGCGGCGCGCTGCGCCGGCTGCAGACGGGCTACGTAAAGAGCTATGCGGTGTCCATGCTCGTGGGCGCCTTGGCGATTCTCCTGTACCTGTCCTCGCGGGTGCGCTAGCGGCGGGGAGGGGAGGGCGGCGTGGCGGAGATTTCCTGGCTTTCGTGGCTGGTGTTCCTTCCCCTCATCGGCGGGGTGGCGCTCTTCTTCGTGCCCGACGCCGAGGGGGCGGGCCGGGAGCGGGTGCGCGTCCTCGCCCTGGCCGTCTCCCTCCTCACCTTCGCCCTCGCCGTGGGCCTCTACGCGGCCTTCCGCCCCGGCGTGGCGGGGATGCAGTTCCTCGAGCGGGCCGAGTGGATCCCCCGCTTCGGGATCGCCTACAAGGTCGGGATGGACGGGATCAGCCTCCCCCTCGTTCTCCTCACCGCCTTCCTGACCCCGATCGCCGTCCTCGCCTCCTGGGGGGACGTGCGGAAGCACGTGCGCCTCTTCCACGCGGCCCTCCTCTTCCTCGAGACGGGGATCCTGGGCGTGTTCGTGGCGCTCGACTTCTTCCTCTTCTACGTCTTCTGGGAGGGGATGCTGATTCCGATGTATCTGATCATCGGGGTGTGGGGGGGCGAGCGGCGAATCTACGCGGCCGTGAAATTCTTCCTCTTCACCATGGCGGGGAGCGTCCTCATGCTCGTCGCCATCTTGTGGCTCTACTTCGCGGCCGGCCTGAACACCTTCGACATCCTCGCCCACATGGAGCGGCCGATCGCGCCCGCCCTGCAGGGCTGGCTCTTCGCCGCCTTCGCGATCTCCTTCGCCATCAAGGTTCCCATCTTCCCGTTCCACACCTGGCTGCCCGACGCCCACGTCGAGGCGCCCACGGCGGGGAGCATCATCCTGGCCGGGGTGCTCCTGAAGATGGGGGCCTACGGCTTCATGCGCCTGGCGATGCCGCTCTTCCCCACGGCGGCGCGCGATTTCGCCCCGCTCATGATGACCCTCGCCGTGATCGGGATCATCTACGGGGCGCTGGTGGCCATGGTGCAGACCGACGTGAAGAAGCTGGTGGCCTACTCCTCGGTGAGCCATCTGGGCTTCGTCATGTTGGGCCTCTTCTCCTTCAACCTGCTCGGGGCGGAGGGGAGCCTTCTTCAGATGGTGAACCACGGGGTGAGCACGGGGGCGCTCTTCCTCGCCGTGGGGATGCTCTACAGCCGCCGGCACACGCGGATGATCGCCGACTTCGGGGGAATCGCCCGGGTGATGCCCGCCTTCTCGGCGCTCTTCGTGGTGACGGCCCTGAGCAGCATCGGCCTCCCGGGCCTGAACGGATTCGTGGGCGAGTTCACGATCCTCGCGGGCGCCTTCCAGCGCAACGCGATCTTCGCCTCGATCGCAACGCTGGGGGTGGTGCTCGCGGCGATCTACATGCTCTGGATGCTCCAGCGCGTGCTCTTCGGGGGCGAGCCCTCGGAGGCCAACCGCGGGCTCTCCGACCTGAGCGCGCGCGAGTGGGCGGCGTTGGCCCCCATGGTGGCCTTCATGTTCTGGATCGGGCTCTACCCCGCGCCCTTCCTCAAGAAGATGGAGCCCTCGGCCCAGGCCTGGCTGCGCCAGGTGGGCCGCCGGGTGTTGCGCGTCGAGGCGCCCGCGCCGCTCCCGCTCAGGCGGACCGCCGCCGCCCCGACGGTTGAGGATCAAAGGCCGTGACGCTCGATATTCCCGTGGTGGATTGGGCCGCGCTGGCCCCCGTCCTGATCGTGGTGGGGGGCGGGGTGTTCGTGCTCATGTGGGACGCCTTCCTCCCCGACCGGGACCGCACCTTCCTGATCGCCCTGACCCTGGGCGTGCTGGCCTCGGCGATGGGGGCGGCCCTCTCCACCCCGGTGGAGGCGGGCGCGGCGTCCTCGATGGGCGGGATGTACCTCTTCGACGGCTTCTCGCGCTTCGTCTTCGTCCTCATCCTCTTCGCGGGCTTCTTCTCGGTCCTGATCGCGGCCTCCCAGTCCTCCCTCGAGGAGGCCCCGGCGGGGGAGTACTTCTGCCTCATCCTCTTCGCCAGCGCGGGGATGATGCTGATGGCGGCGAGCCGCAACCTGCTCATGGTGTTCGTGGGGCTGGAGATCTTCTCCCTCTCGCTCTACATCCTGGCCGGCTACCTGCGCAGCCGCAGCGAGGGGAACGAGGCGGCGCTGAAGTACTTCCTCCTGGGCTCGTTCGCCTCCGGCTTCCTCCTCTACGGGATGGCGCTCATCTACGGGGCGACGGGCTCGGTGGACCTGGTCGAGGTGGCCCGCCGCCTGGCGGCGCACCCGCCCGCCCGGAGCGCGTCCTTCCTCCTCGGGGTGGGGTTCGTGGTGGTGGGCCTGAGCTTCAAGGTGGCGGCGGCGCCCTTCCACATGTGGACACCGGACGTGTACGAGGGCTCGCCCACGGCGGTGACGGCTTTTATGGCGGTGGGGCCCAAGGTGGCGGCCTTCGCGGCCTTCTTCCGTTTCGTGCTCGCCCTTGCGCCCCACGCCGGGGCCGAGCTGGAGGCGGTGCTCTGGGGGCTGGCCGTCCTCACCATGACGGTGGGGAACGTGGTGGCCATCTGGCAGGGGAACGTCAAGCGGATGCTCGCCTACTCGAGCATCGCCCACGCCGGCTATCTCCTGGTGGCGCTGACGGCCTCGCGGGGGGGCGGCCAGCTGGCGACGGGGGGCTTCCTCTACTACATGCTGGTCTACGCCTTCATGACCATGGGGGCCTTCTGCGTCGTGGTGGCCGCCGGAGGGGGCGGGGGCGAGCGGACCCGGATTGACGATTACGCCGGGATGGGCTACTCCCGGCCGGCCCTGGCGGCGGCCATGGCGATCTTCATGGTCTCCCTCGCGGGCCTGCCCCCCACGGGGGGGTTCGTGGCCAAGTTCTACGTCTTCGGGGCGGCCGTGCGGGCCGGGCACCTCTGGCTCGCCATCATCGCCGTTCTCAACAGCGTGATCTCGGTCTACTACTACCTGCGCCTGGTGGTGGTGATGTACATGCGCGAGCCGGCGGGGGGCGAGGGGGGGGAGGCCCCGGACCGGCTCAGTCCGCGGAGCGCCTACGTTTTCGCCGCCCTGCTCCTGGGTGTGGCGGGGACCCTGAATCTGGGCATTTTCCCCTCCGCCTTCTTCGAATTCGCCCTGCGCTCGGCGGCCCTCCTGAATTAGGGGGAGGGGTGGTTTTCGGCCACCGCCCATGCTATAAGGCTGGCGTTAAAAGGGGATTGCCGGCTGCCCCTGCGGGGGCGGTTTCCATGTTAAGGGCCCCTCCGGGAGCGAGGGCGGCCCGCCTGCCTGTGAGGGGGGCCTCGTTCTAAGGGGGAAGATCGGCCTAAGGGGGAAGATCGGCGTGCTGGAGTTTTTGGCCGGGTTTTTCCGGGACTACCAGGCGATCAACGCCTATGTCCCGATTTTCATCTTCGCGCTGGTGGCCATTGGCTTTGCGGGGGGGACGCTCCTGGTCGCCCTCCTCGTGCGTCCCAACCGCCCCGACCCGGAGAAGCTCTCCCCCTATGAGTGCGGGATGCCGCCTCTCATGGAGGCGCACGAGCGCTTCTCCATCCGGTTCTACCTTTTGGGGATCCTCTTCCTCCTCTTCGACGTGGAGGCGGTCTTTCTCTTCCCTTGGGCGGTGCGCTACGAAGCGCTGGGTCTTTTCGGCTTCGTGGAGATGATGCTTTTCATCGCCATCCTCCTGGTCGGCTACTTCTACGCTTGGCGAAAGGGGGCGCTCGAATGGGCATAGTCGAGGGAAAGTTCGGCGACAACTTCGTGACCTCCAGGATCGACAGTCTCGTCGCCTGGGCGCGCAAGAGCGCGCTGTGGCCGATGACGTTCGGCCTCGCCTGCTGCGCCATCGAGATGATGGCCTCGGGGGCGGCGCGCTACGACTTCGACCGCTTCGGGGTCATCTTCCGGGCGACGCCCCGGCAGTCGGACGTGATGATCGTGGCCGGGACGGTCACCCACAAGATGGGGGACGCCCTGCGCAAGGTGTACGACCAGATGCCCGAGCCGCGCTGGGTCATCGCCATGGGCAACTGCGCCACCTGCGGGGGCCCCTACGCGAACTACGCCGTCGTCCAGGGGGTGGACGAAATCGTCCCGGTGGACGTCTACGTTCCGGGCTGCCCGCCCCGGCCGGAGTCCTTGATGTGGGGCGTGATGCAGCTTCAAAAGAAAATCGAGCAGGAGAAATTCATCCGCGCGTAATCGATTCGCCGGTGGTGAAGAGAGACGATGGCAGAAGACGCCGGAACGACGGAAAAGGAAGGGAACGCCTCCGAGTCCGAAGCCCCCGAGACTCCCAAGGATCCACCGGGAAAGGAACTCCGGGATCTGGTCGAGGCGGAGCATCCGGGGGCGGTTCTCGAGCAATCGGCTTTCAAGGATCTGGAAGACGAGGTGACGTTTGTCCTCAAGCCGGACGACCTCAAGGGGGTGGGCGCCTATCTCCGCGACCACCCCGCCGCCCGCTTCTCGTTCCTCACCGACCTGACGGCCGCCCATTACCCCGAAGAGGAAGAGCCGTTCCAGGTCCTTTACCATCTTTACAGTTTCGACCATAACCGCCGCCTTCGCCTGAAGGTGAAGGTGCGCGAAGGGCAGGAAGTTCCCTCGGTGACGGAGATCTGGTCCAGCGCGAACTGGATGGAGCGCGAGGTGTACGATCTGTTCGGCGTGCGCTTCTCGGACCACCCCGACCTTCGCCGAATCATGCTGCCCGAGGATTGGGGCAGCCATCCCTTCCGGAAGGACTATCCCCTCGAGGGCCGGGGGGAGCGGACCTACGTCAAGCCCGTCCGGAAGGAAATCGGAGAGTGAGCGCCGCCGCGCGCCCATGAGCCCGGAGCCCGAAGCATGTTGGAAGTAGAGTCCTCGACGCGAGTCGACCGCACGAGCGTGGTCCCCGGGACCGAGGAGCTCGTCATCAACATGGGGCCGCAGCACCCGAGCACCCACGGCGTCCTGCGCCTCATCCTGCGGCTCGACGGCGAGACCGTCGTCGATTGCGACGCCGACATCGGCTACCTCCACCGGGGGACCGAGAAGATCGGTGAGAACATCAGCTACACGATGTTCATCCCCTACACCGACCGGCTCGACTACATCTCCGCCCCGTCCTCCAACCTGGCCTGGGTGACGGCGGTGGAGAAGTTCTTCGACTGGGAGATTCCGATCCGCGCGCACTACCTCCGCTCCCTGGTGGCCGAGCTCTCGCGCATCGCGAACCACCTCCTCTGGCTCGCCACCCACGCGCTCGACATCGGCGCGATGACGGTCTTCCTGTGGTGCTTCCGCGAGCGCGAGATGGTGCTCGATCTGTTCGAGACAGCCTTCGGCGGCCGCCTCACGGTGAACGCCTTCCGCCTGGGCGGGCTCCACCAGGACGTGCCCCAGAAGTTCCTCGACTTGACCCGCGAGTTCATCAACATATTCCCGGACCGCATCAAGGACTACGAGACCCTGTTGACGAACAACCGGATCTGGATCCAGCGCACCCGCGGGGTGGGCGTCATCTCGGCCGAGGACGCGATCGACATGGCCCTCACCGGCCCCATCATCCGGGCCAGCGGGGTGGAGTGGGACCTTCGGCGGGCGAAGCCCTACGCGGCCTATCCCTACCTGGATTTCGTCGTCCCCGTCGGGGAGAACGGCGACGTCTACGACCGCTACCTGGTGCGGATCGAGGAGATGCGCCAGAGCAACCGGATCATCGAGCAGTGCCTCGACCAGCTCCCCCCGGGGCCGGTGTCCTGCAAGACGCCGCGGACGATCAAGCCCCCCGAGGGGGAGGTCTACCACAGCATCGAGAACCCGAAGGGGGAGCTGGGCTTCTACATCGTGAGCGACGGAACCGAGACGCCCTACCGGGTGCGGATCCGCCCGCCCTCGTTCATCAACCTCGCCGCCATCAAGAAGCTGTGCGTGGGCGGCTTGGTGGCCGACGTGGTGGCCATCATCGGGAGCATCGACATCGTTCTGGGCGAGTGCGATCGCTGAGGGCGGCGGCGCGCGGAGCGGCCCCGGCCGCCCGGCGCAAAGGGAGCGCGGGTAGTTGGACATCCTGATCGAGGTCATCATCGCCACCATCAAGATCGCC
>JAZGDQ010000447.1:0-6468 GCA_036477985.1 bacterium | reverse complement strand
GCCGGGCGGCGGGGAGAAGCGCCCCCTCCCCTCTTTCCCGGAGCCCGAACGGAGTCGTCATGGCCGAATCGGCCCCCAAGGAGATCGAGGCCGTCCGGGAGGCGGCGGATCAGATGACCGTCTGCCTCGCCCGCCAGCTGCGCGACGGCGAGCGCGTCTTCCTCGGCGTGAACTCCCTCCTCCCCATGACGGCCATCCACCTCGCCCGAAGGCTCCACGCCCCGCGCGCCGTCCTCATCGGGGTGGCCGGCGGCGTCGACGCCCGCCCCCGCTTCCTGCCGCTCAGTTCGTGCCATCCCGAGCTGTGCCACGGGGCGGCGGCCCTCTTCTCCATGGCGGACGCCTACGACCTCTTCGCCCGGGGGGGGATCGACCTCCTCTTCCTCGGCGCCGCCCAGATCGACCGGGCCGGCCGGGTGAACTTGAGCTGGATCGGGGATCCGGCCGCCCCCAAGATGCGCCTGCCCGGCGGCGGGGGCGGGGCCGTCATCATGCCCCAGGCCGGGCGGACGGTGATCTGGCGCACCGTCCACGACCGGCGGACCTTCGTCCCCGAGGTGGACTTCTGCACCCAGAGCGGAAACCTGAGCCGGGTGATCACCCCCCTCGCCGTTCTCGGCGGAGGCGGCGGGAGCGGCCTCTCCCTCGAGAGCGTCCACCCGGGCCGCACGGCCGAGGAGGTCGCCGCCCGCACGGGCTTCGCCCTCGATCTCTCCGGCGAGGTCCCCCAAACCCCGCCCCCCTCCCCGGAGGAGCGCGCCGCCCTCGAGGAGATCGACCCGGGGGGCGTCCGTTTCACCGAGTTCAAATGAGGGGCGGGCGATTCCTTCATCCCCTCCCCGCGCGCGGCGCCCTCGCTTGACCCGCGGCGGCGGCGGGCGGCATCCTGAATTTCCGCCCGGGAACGGCGCGCTTCCCGGGATTTCTCGCTCGGCGCCCATCAGGGGGATGTGAGATGCGCGAAGACCTACGCGAGCGCCTGAGGAGCTTTTCCGCCTGCCAGGTGGCGGACGCCTTCGACAAGCTCCAGATGAAGGGGCACATGCCCGACATCATCCTCCTCTCGCCCGACGCCCAGCGGCGGATGGTGGGGCCGGCCCACACGGTCCAAATGGCGCCCGCGGGCGGGGGCGAGATCTCCAAGCTCCCCGGCCACCACGTCGATTCGGCCCCGCCCGGGAGCGTCATGGTGATCTCGGTCCACCCCGGCGTGACGACGGCGAACTGGGGCGGGATGATGAGCACGCGCGCGAGGGTCATCGGGCTCGAGGGGGTGGTCCTCGACGGGCGGGCGCGCGACATCGAGGAGCACCGCGAGATGGGCTTCTTCGTCTTCGCCCGGGGCGTCTCCGTCCACGGGAGCGGGGGCTACACGAGAGTGGCCTCCGTGGGCGCCCCTGTCTCCTGCGGCGGGATGACGGTGTGCGAGGGGGACATCATTCTGGGCGACCTGAACGGGGTGGTCGTCATCCCCCAGGGGCGCATCGAGGAGGTGCTGGCCAAGACGGAGGAGATGGCCGCCCTCGATGAGAAAATGACGAGCGCGCTCGAGGGAGGGGCCTCCATCGCCGACACCTTCGCCAAATACCGGGGCTGAGGGGGGCCGATCCGGGGGCCCCTAACCGCTCGAACTCCACGGTTTTCTATTCCCCCCGACGGTGGTACATTGTCGGGGGGAATTTGAATCATTAATTTCGTCATCCCGAAATCGGTTTGTCAGGCGCAACTTTCACCCCAATACGCCTATGAATGACGAGCGGAAAACCGACGGAAACGGATCGCAGACTCCGTCCTCCTCCCAGGCGGGCGGCCGGCAGCGCCTCAAGGTCGGCAAGGGGGAGGAGGGAAGCGGCGGCAAGATGCGCCTGCGCCCCGTCTCTCTCTCCAACGTCCCCTGGGGCTCCTCCACCCCGGTCGATCTCTACCTGCACCTGGGGAAGGAGCTCTCCCTCCTCTTCCGCAAGGGCCAGACCCTCTCGCCCGAAGCCTACGCAGAGGTCGTCGACAACACCCAGAAGCTCTACTACGACAGAGACTCCCGGGTGAACTGGCAGTCCCTCGTGGACGACAACCTCTCCAACATTCTCAAGACCCCCCTCACCACCGAGGCCAAGGCGGCGGTGGCCTACGGCTCGGCCGCGCGCACCACCCAAAAGCTCCTCGCCGATTTCAACGAGGAGGGCTACGAAACGGCCCAGGTGACGGTCGACGCGCTCAACACCCTGATGAAGGAGCCGGAGGCGCTCGACAGCTTCTTTCAGCTCACCATCCACGACTACTACACCTACACCCACTCGGTGCACGTCTACATCTACGCCTCCATGCTCACCCGCGCCGTGATCGGCGACGAGAACGCCCCCTTCCTCAAGGAGCTGGGCGTGGGATTCCTCCTCCACGACGTCGGCAAGAAGGACATTCCCCCCGAAGTCCTCAACAAAAAGGGAAAGCTCGACGACAAGGAGTGGAAGCTGATGAAGGCCCACCCCGCAATCGGCCACGATCTCCTGACCAAGGTGTCGGGCGGGCTCAGCGAGGAGGTCTCCGATATCATCCTTCAGCATCACGAAAAGATCGACGGCTCGGGCTACCCCAAGGGGCTGACCAATGCCATGATCGGCCGCTTCGGGAAGATCTGCGCCGTCGCCGACGTCTACGACGCCCTCACCACGCGCCGCTCCTACAAGGAGGCGCTCTCGAAGATGACCGCCTTCACCATCATGCGCGACGTCAAAGGGCACCTCGATGAAAAGGTGCTCGAGCGCTTCATCCGCCTCGCCGTGGCGCACCTGGACTGAGGCGCCGAAATCCCCCGGGGCGAACACCCGTCCCCCCCCCGCCCGCGCGAAACGAAGTCATGCCGCACTCGCGCCGCCACGCGGCGAAGCTCCCGCTCCGGCTTCCCGCCGCCCTCCCGGGCGTCTCCCTCCCGGGCGCGGCCCTCCTCCTCGCCTTCCTCGCCGGCTGCGCCGCCGCGCCGAAGCCCCCCGCCCTCTCCGGCGGGGAGCGCACCGGATTCGCCTCCTGGTACGGACGCCCCTACCACGGCCGCAAGACCGCGAGCGGCGAGGTGTTCGACATGGACGCCTTGACGGCCGCCCACCGGACCCTCCCCTTCCAGACCAACGTCCGGGTCGAGCGCCTCGACAACGGTCGCTCCGTCGAGGTGCGCATCAACGACCGCGGCCCCTTCGTTCCGGGGCGCGTCATCGACCTCTCGCGGGCCGCCGCCCGCCGCCTGCGGATGCAGCGCAAGGGCGTCGCCCGCGTGCGCCTCACCCCGATCTCCCTCCCCTACGCCCCCCGCACGCGGTGGTTCGTCCTCGCCGGCCCCTTCGCGGAGGAGGAGGAGGCGCGCCGCCTCGCCGGCCGGTTGGCCGGGGGGGCCCGGGCGCGGGTCCTTCGGGGTTGGGGAGGAGAAGGAGACAGCTTCCGGCTGCGCCTGGGCGGCCTGACGGACAAAGAGGGCGCCCGCGCGCTGGCCGAGCGGATGCGCGGGGAGGGCTACGGCGCCTTCCTCGTACGCGGGCGGTAGAGCGGGGAGAAACGGGGAGCGGCCCTCTCCTTCAGCTTCCCTGCCCGTGGGGAGGACGGAGGGCGCTCCGCACGGCGGCGGGGTCGGTCAGGGGCGCCTGGCAGGCGAAGTTCTCGCACAGGTAGACGGTGGCGGCGCCCTCCAGGGCCGTCTTGCCCCGCAGGAGGGGGATGATCTCCGCGTCCTCCTCTCTCCTCCCCTCCCCCTCCGCGCCGGCCGCCGGCCGGAAGGCGAGCACCTTGTTCGGCACGAAATGGGCGTCCACCGCCCGCAGCGCCTCCGCCGTGTCCCCGGCCCCGGGCGCGCCCACGACGGCGATCTCCACCGGGGTGTCGAGGGAGAAGTCCAGCGCGACGAGCATCATGTGAAAGGCGGCGGGGGTCTGCTCCAGGAGCCGCCCGAAGGCGCGGACGGTCTCCCGCCCCCGCTCGGCGAAGCTCTCCTCCCCCGTGAGCGTCCCCAGGCGAAGGAGCGCCAGGGCGGCCATCGAGTTGCCGCTCGGAATGGCGCTGTCCTGGGCCGCCTTCTTGCGGACGAGCAGCTCCTCGTGATCGTTCGAGGTGAAGAAGAAGCCTCCCCCCTCCTCGTCCCAGAACCGGGCGATCATCTCCCCGGCCAGCGCCTTCGCCTCCACGATCCAGCGCGCCTCGAAGGTCGCCTCGTATAGGTCGATCAACCCGCCGAGGAGGAAGGCGTAGTCGTCGAGGTAGGCGTTGAGCTGGCTTCGCCCCCCGCGGTGGGTGCGCAGGAGGCCCCCCTCCCCCCGCATCTGGGTGAGGACGAACTCCGCCGCCGCCGCCGCCGCCGCGCGGTAGTCCTCCCGCTCGAGGACGCGGCCCGCCACGGCCATGGAGCCGATCATGAGCCCGTTCCAGCTCGTGAGAATCTTATCGTCCAGGCCCGGCTTGACCCGCACCTCGCGCACCTCGAAAAGCTTTTGGCGGGCGCGCTGCAGGGCCCGGAGAATCTCCTCCTCCCCGCCGCCTTCCTCTTCCATGAAAGCCTTCGGGGCGCGGGGGATGTGGAGAATGCTCTTCCCCTCGAAATTCCCCCCGGGCTCCACCCCGTAGAAGCGGCAGAAGAGGCCGCCCTCCTCCTCGCCGAGGATCGCCTTCACCTCCTCGGGCGACCAGACGAAGAATTTCCCCTCCTCCCCCTCGCTGTCGGCGTCCTGGCTGGAGCGGAACCCGCCCTCGGGGGAGGTCATCTCGCGCAGGACGTAGTTCAGCGTGTCCTCGGCGATGGAGCGGTAGAAGGCGTTCCCCGTCGCCTGGAAGGCCTCCAGGTAGATGCGCGAGAGGAGGGCGTTGTCGTAGAGCATCTTTTCGAAATGGGGGACGAGCCACTCCGCGTCCACGCTGTAGCGGTGGAAGCCGCCGCCGAGCTGGTCGTACATCCCCCCGAGGGCCATGCGCTGGAGGGTGAGCTCGGTCATGACGAGGAATTCGAACTCCCCGCGCCTTCGCCACTGCCGCAGGAGGAGCATGAGGGCCATCGAGGGGGGGAACTTGGGCGCCCCGCCGAAGCCGCCCCAGGTCGCGTCGAATCGCCCGCGCAGGTTCGCCGCCGCCCGGGCGAGGATTTCCTCCGGGGGGGGCCCCTCCGACGGCGCGCCCCGGCCCATCTCGCCGAGCGCTTCGGTGAGCTTGCCCGCGTTCTCCTCGAGCTCGGACCGGCGCTCGCGGTAGACCCCGGCCAGGCTCACGAGGAGGGACTTGAACCCGGGCCGCCCCCAGCGGTCCTCGGGCGGGAAGTAGGTCCCCCCGTAGAAGGGCCGAAGATCCGGGAAGAGGAAGACGCTCATCGGCCAGCCCCCCTGGCCGGTCATCATCTGGACGGCCTCCATGTAGATGGCGTCCAGGTCGGGCCGCTCCTCGCGGTCCACCTTGATCGGGACGAAGTGGGCGTTGAGGAGGGCGGCGATCTCCTCGTTCTCGAAGCTCTCGCGCTCCATGACGTGGCACCAGTGGCAGGCCGAGTAGCCGATCGAGAGGAAGATGGGCTTGTCCCCCTCCCGGGCGGCGGCGAGGGCCTCCTCCCCCCAGGGGCGCCAGTCCACCGGGTTGTGCTGGTGCTGGAGGAGGTAGGGGCTCGTCTCCCCGGCGAGGCGGTTGGCGCGAGGGGGCGGGCTCATGGGATGCGGGCCTCGGGGAAAGCGGGGGCGGGCGATCGCTTAAACATGACCAAATTGTTCATGTTTATCGCAGAACCGTCAAGCGGGGGAGCGGGAGGCGCTTCGGCTCTGCCGGGAGAGGGATGAGCCCCGGAATGTCCCGGCGGCGGGGGCGGGTGTAGAATGGCCCCCACGCACGCCCAAGGCGCCCGGCGCCACCGTTCGCCCGGCGCAGCCGCCAACCCGGCGCAGCATTATGCCACGGCGCAGCCTAACGCCACGGCGCAGCCCTACGCCACGGCGCAGCCGCCGGTGTTCAGCTGAGACAGGAGCGGAGAACCCCATGACTATCGTGGCAAGCTCTATCGGCCTCTTCATCCTCGCCGGGCTATTCGAGATCGGCGGGGGCTACCTGGTCTGGCAATGGTGGCGCAACGGGGCCGCCCTCGCGCTGGGGGTCCTCGGCGCGGTCATCCTCATGCTCTACGGCATCATCCCCACCTACCAGCCGGCCCACTTCGGGCGCGTCTACGCCGCCTACGGCGGGGTGTTCGTCGTCCTCTCGATCATCTGGGGGTGGGGGGTGGACGGCATCCGCCCCGACCGGTTCGACCTCATCGGCGGGGGCATCTGCCTCCTCGGGGTGGGGATCATCATGTACTGGCCGAGGTGAGGGGGAGGCGCGCTCGCAGGGCCTCTCCCGGCGAACACACGAAGCGCCTCAGCCGGGAGGAGGCTCCCCCGGCGCGTCATCCTCCCCGAAAAGCGTGAGCTGGGGGTCGTCCTCCGCAAGCGGGGGGGCGACCTCCCTGTGCGTCTCGAC
>JAZGDQ010000446.1:0-2004 GCA_036477985.1 bacterium | reverse complement strand
GGGTCCGAAGGATCTTCCCCCCGACTGCGGGGAGGGCTTTCTCCGCCGCCTGGGCCTTCCCGGGCGCCACTACGCCATCCGCCGCGCCGGGGCGCTCCTCATGTTCCTGGACAGCAACCACGCGCGCGACTACGAAGCCCTGGCGCGCCGGAACGCCGGGGGCGGGTGCGCCAAGCGATGCGACAGGGTGAGCTGCGTGCGCTCCGATCTGCGGCTCTCCGACGAGAAGCAGGCCTCCTGGATCACCAAGACCCTGCTCCACGACAAGAGCCGCTGGCGGGTCGTCTTCCTCCACCATCCGCTCTTCAGCGCCGGCAACCGCAAAGGCTTCGGGAGCAAGACCGGGCGGCTCTCGGCCGAAGGGCTCCAGCGCAAGCTCTTCCGGCGGCTCCGCGACGGCAAGGTGGACATCGTTATCGCTTCGGGCGATCCGATCTACGAGCGCTCCATCCAGGTTCTCGACGCCAACCCCGACATCGGAACGACGCACTTCTCCGGGGGCGCCATCGGCCACCTCCGGGTGGTGTTCCGCAAGGGGGTGGGGCCCATCTTCGTCGTGACCGGAGGGGCGGGCGCCGAGCCGCGCAAGGTGGCGAACCCGTTCGGGATTCCCCTCATCGACAAGCTCGCGCGCGCGGACCGCCCCGACTACTCCCAGCCCTGGGTGGGGGAGGCGGCCGTGGAGCCTCATTTGGTCTACATCCGGGTGGAGGACGACCGCCTCATCCTCAGCGCCTGGACGCCGAGGGGCGAACTCGTCGACCGGATCGAAATCCGTGAGCCGGCGAGATGAAGAGGGAAGGCCGGAGATGGCGGTGAAGTTCGGCATCAGCTTCGGGATGCATCCGGAGAGGATCCCCCCGCCCGCGGAGGCCTTCTCCTACGCCGAGCGGGCGGAGGCGCTCGGCTTCGACTCCCTCTGGGTCGGGGATCACATCGCCTTCCACGGCCACTACCCCGAGGCGCTCGCCACGCTGGCCGCCTTCGCCGCGCGCACCCGCCGCATCACGCTGGGCGCCTGCGTCTACCTCCTCCCCCTCCGGCGGCCGGCCATCGCCGCCAAGGCCGCCGCCACGGTGGACTATCTCTCGGAGGGGCGCTTCATCTTCGGGGTGGGGGTCGGGGGCGAAGGGGAGGCCGAGTTCGAGCTCTGCGGCGTTCCGTTGAAGGAGCGCGGGGCGCGCACCGATGAGGCCCTCGAGATTCTGCGCAAGCTCTGGAGCGGGGAGGAGGTGGCGCACGCGGGGCGCTTCTTTCGCTTCGGGCCCGTGCGCCAGAGCCCGCCGCCCGCGAGCCCGGGCGGGCCGCCCGTCTGGGTGGGGGGCCGGAGCGAGGCCGCCCAGAGGCGGGCCGCCCTGCGCGCGGAGGGCTACGTCTCCTACCTCTACTCGCCGGAGCGCTACGCCGAGGGGCTCGACAAGATGCGCGCCTGGGCCGCCGAGGCGGGGAGGGAGCTGGAGATCGAGGCGGGAAAGTGGACGCCCGCCCACCACGCCTTCATCTACCTGCACGACGACGCGGAGCGCGCCCTGCGCCGGGGGATCGAGAACCTCTCGCGTCGCTACAACATGGACTTTCGGGGGATCGCCGAAAAATACCTCTTCTACGGGCCCGCCGAACGCTGCCGCGAGCAGGTCGAGGCGTTCAAGGCGGCCGGCGCCGCCCACTTCATCTTCAAGCACGCGGGGCCGGCCGAGGAGGAGGCGGACCAGATGGCCCGGCTGGCCGAGGAGTTCATCCCGGAGGGAGGGCGATGAGCGGTGATGCGGCGCGGCGGAAGGGGATCAAGTGGCCGGTCTGCACCCTGCTCATCCTCCTCGCGCTCGGGAGCGTGGGCTATTGGGGCTACGCGAAGTTCCGCGCCGGGCAGGCCGCGCGGATCGAATCTCCCGCGCGCGCGCAGGCCCCCGCCAAGGCCGGCGCCCCGCTGAAGGACCCCCCCCCGGCCGCTTACCGGAGCCGGCTCCCCTTCTACTTCCTGGTCGCCTTCTCCGTCGTCATGGC
>JAZGDQ010000445.1:0-4947 GCA_036477985.1 bacterium | reverse complement strand
GACTTCGCCGTCCTCTTCCGGGTGCGCACCTCCTTCCCGGTTTTCGAGGACGCCTTCCGGGCGGCGGGGATTCCTTTCTCCTCCGACGGGGGAAGACGCTTCTACGACCGCATCGAGGTCGCCGCCGCGGCGGCCGTTCTGCGGGCGGTGAACCATCCCAAGGACCCGCTCGCGGTCGCGGCGGCGCTGCGCTCCCCCCTCTACGGGTTCTCCGACGACGACCTGGCGCGGCATCTCCTCGGTCTTCCGGGGCATCCCGATCATCCCGAAGAAGTGGGGCGCGCCCTGGAGGAGATCGGCGCGCTGAACGGGATGCGGAGCCGGATGAGCGCGCGGGCCATGCTCGAGGAGATCTTCGCGCGCACCCGCGCCCTCGAGCTGTTCCTCTCCATGTCGCACGGGGAGCAGCGGGTGGCGAACCTGCTCAAGCTCCTGGATCTCGCCTTCACCCACGACAAGGGGGGCGCCCGCGGGGCGGCCGGGTTCGGCGCCTTCCTCGACCGCAACCTCGCCATGGGAGAGGACGCGAAAGAGCCCGAGGCCGCCGTATTGGGCGCCGAGGGGGAAGCCGTCCGCCTTATGACCATCCACGGCGCGAAGGGGCTCGAGTTCCCGGCGGTGGCCCTGGCCGACCTGGGGGGGAGCATCCGGGCGGACTCCCCTTCCTGGATTGTGCGGCGGGGGGCGGGCGCGGTGGATCTCTCCCTGGGTCCCAAGGACAGGCGCCTCATGACGCGCCGCTTCCGGGAGGCCGAGGAGGCCGAGCGGGCGCATGGGGACGCAGAGCGCAAGCGCCTCCTCTATGTCGCCGCCACCCGGGCGCGGGACTACCTCCTCGTTCCCCTGTTCCCGGCGAAGAGGGGAAAGACCGTCTGGACCGATCTGGAGGAGGCGGGGGCGGGACCCGGCGCCATGCGCGAGGAGGCGTGCGGCCCGGCCGAAAGCTTCGAGGCCGCGCTCCCGGACGCGACGGAGGATGAGGGCGTGCTGCGCATTCCGGACGCGGCGTTCGCGCCCGATGAGGAGCGGATTTCCCGGAGCCTGGCCGAGCGCAAGGTTTTTGCGGAGGAGTTGGAGGCGATCCGCGACTTCGGGGAGAAGCGCCCTCCTCTGGCGGCGAGCCGTCTCGCCGATCTGGCGGGTGTCGCGCCGACAGGCGCGCAGGATGTCGCGCCGACCGGCGCGCGTGCCGCCTCGGAGGAGGAAGAGGAGGCCGCCGAGCGCTACGGCATCTCCCCGCTCGAGGCCGAGGCTGGGGCCTCCCCCGGAGCCGGAAGCCGGGGGCGGAAGTTCGGCCTCCTCGTTCACGCCCTCCTCGCCCGGCTGGAGCCCCCAACCGAGGAGACCGCCGAGAGGCTGGCGGGGGAGGCGGCCTCCCTGGCGCGGGGTATGGGCCTGGAGCGGGCGGACGCGGAGGAGGCGGCCGCACTTCTCCGCCGCGCGGCGGGGGGAGATCTCCTTCGCCGGGCCGCCGCTGCCCCGCGCAGGCGCCGGGAGCTTCCCTTCTTCTTCTCCCTGGAGGAGCGCCTCATCCGGGGCCGGGCCGATCTGGTCTTCGAGGAGGGCGGGGGTTTCGTGATCGCCGACTTCAAGACCGACGCCGTAGAGGGGGAGGCCCTCCGCAACCGGGCGGATCAATACGCCGTCCAGGGGGCGATCTACGCCCTCGGGATCGAAGCGGCCACAGGGGGAAAGGTGGGGGAGGTCGTCTTCTCTTTCCTGCGGGCGGGGACCGAGGCTCCGTTCTCCCTGGACGGGGCCCTGCGGGAGCGGGCGCGCCTCGCCGTCCGGCGGGCCGGGTGAGGGACGATTCGGCCTCCCACATCTGCTAGGATGGCCTCTCTCCGCGGCCGCCAGAGGATCCGGGAAAGGAAGGCGCCATGAAGGTTGTATCGGTCGAGGTGTTCCGGGTGGACATCCCCATGAAGGGAGTGTTCGAGAGCGCCCACCACGCCCACGACCTTCAGCCCTGCCTCCTGGTGCGCGTGGGGACGAACGAGGGGCTCCGGGGGACGGGGGACGTCGAGCCCCTCCAGGGATACTCCTTCGGGGGCCGGGACGAGACGGGCGACGCCATCGAGGGCGTCCTCGGGCCCGCCCTCATCGGGGCCGATCCCCGGCGGGCGCGCGCCGCCGCCCTCAGGATGGAGGAGGCCCTTCCGGGATTTCCCGAGGCCAAGAGCGCCCTCGACATGGCGCTGGCGGACATCCACGGCCAGGCCCTCGGCGCGCCCCTCCACGAGCTCCTCGGGGGGGCGGTGAAGGAGGAGATTCTCTTCAACGCCTGGATCGGAATTCAGCCCGCCGAGAAGGCCGCCGCCGAGGCGCGCGCCTTCCTCGACCGGGGATGGACCTCGTGCAAGGTGAAGGCCTCGGGCGACGTGGAGACGGACGCCGCCCGCGTCCTCGCCGTGCGCGAGGCGGTGGGAGACGGGATGGAGATCCGCATCGACGCGAACGAGTCCTATGCAAGCGTCGAGGCCGCCGTGACCCTCGCCCGCGAGGTGGCCGGGGCGGAGCCCGTCCTCTTCGAGCAGCCCGTTCCCCGGGCGGACATCGAGGGGCTGGCCCGAATCCGCCGGGCGATCGAATTTCCCGTCATGGCGGACGAGGCCGTCTACGGGCACGACAGCCTGCTGCGCATCATTCAGGCCGAGGCGGCGGACATCGTGAAGGTCAAGGTGATGAAGCAGGGCGGCCTGCTCGCCACCCGCGAGATGGTGAGCACGGCGGAGGCGGCGGGCCTGCGGCTCGTCATCGGCCACGGCTTCGGCCTCACGCCCTACACCCTGGCGGAGATTCACGTGGCCGCCACCTCGGACGCCTTCCTCCCGGCCATCGAGTCGGTCGGGCCGGAGAAGATGAAGGACGAGGTCGTGGACGCGCCCCTGGACATCGGGTCCGGGCGCGTTCCCGTCCCGCAGGGTCCGGGGCTCGGCGTGGCGCTCCTGGACGAGAAGCTGGAGCGCTACCGGGCGACGCAGAAGGCGGAGGTCTGAGACCGGGCCACGCGAATGGCGGCATCCGCCCTCCGGACGAGCTCCTTCCCATTACCGAGGTGGCGGCGTGCGCTTTCCCGTTCTCGAAATTCCGGCCCTCGCCGCCGTCTGGCTGGTTCCCGTCCTCTCGTTCCTGACCACCCTCCTCGCCTCGCTCATCGCGGGCGGCGCCGTCTTTTTGGTGATCGCCGTGCGGAGCGGATTCGAGAGCTTCGATCCGCGGTGGGACGCCTTCGGCCGCCGAAT
This sequence comes from bacterium, assembly GCA_036477985.1. Lineage (GTDB taxonomy): Bacteria > UBA8248 > UBA8248 > UBA8248 > UBA8248 > JAZGDQ01. The sequence goes on along the minus strand of JAZGDQ010000445.1, from coordinate 1,702 downwards.
CGCCCTTTCGCTCGTCGTGATGGCGTCCTCCATCCTGAGCCTCCTGGTGGCGGCCCTGTGGTTCTCCTGGGTGGCGCTCCACCCCGAGGCCGCCTTCCAGCTTTTGTGGATATTCCGCTGGCCCCTCGCCGTCAGCTGGGTGTTTCTCTTCCTCGGGTTGTTCCTCCTCGCCATGTTGCTCGCGGGCTGGGGCCGGAGGCGCGCGCAACCCGCCCTCTTCCTCGCTTGCGGGGTGTTGGCCGTCCTGTCCCTCTGGGCGGCGGCGGCGGCCCCCATCGCCGTCCGCTCCTTCACCCTCACCTCGGGCGGCTGGCTCGAGACGCGCTCGGTGTGGGACGCCGTGCGCAACCCCTCGGCCCTTCCCGCTTTCCTCCACTGGGTGTTCCTCTCGGTTGCGGCGGCGGGAACGGCCGGGCTTCTCTACGCCGCCTGCCAGCGGGAGGAGACCTGGCGGGGCGCGCTGGTGAGGGAGCTGGGCGCCTGGACGGCCGGGTCCGCCCTCGGGGCGGCGGCGGCGGGCGCCTGGTGGCTCGTCTCGGTGATCGGGGCGGGATGGGGGCTGGAGATCGGGCGGGCCGTTCCCCTGGGCCTCCTGGGAGGAGGGGTGATCCTCATCGAGGCCGCCCTCGCCGCCTTCTTGCACCACCAGGCGGTCCGCCGCCGCCGGCGATTCGGGCGGGTCTCGGCCGCCGTCGCCGCGGCGCTCCTTCTGCTGGGGATGGGAGTCGGGGAGGTCGCGCGGGCCCCCAACCGGGGTCCCTATTACATCCCGGGCTTCCTCTTCCGGAACGGCGTTCTCGTCGCCGAGGCCGGGGTCTTGCGGCGGACGGGCTACTGGAGCCCCGTGCCCTGGGAGGCGGATCGCGGCGCGCCCTCGCCGGCGGCGCTCGGCGCCTTCGCCTTCCGGGGGCAATGCCTCCCCTGCCACTCTGATTGGAGGCCGGGGCGCGCGGCGGTCGGGCGCGTTCCGTTCCGCGCCGAGGGGGAGGCGCTCCGTTTCCTCGATGAGATCCGGATGCGCCATCCCGCCCTGCCCGCCTTTTTCGGAACCGGCTCCGAAAAGGACGCACTGGCCGACCACCTCGAGGGCCTGGTGCGGGGGGCGGGGGTGGCCCTGGCCCCGCGCCCGGTGAAGGCCCCCCTCCCCAAGGCGGCGGTGAAGGCGAAACCCGCGAAGGAGCCGGTGGCCAAGACGGCGCCACCCGCAGAGGCCCAGCCACCCGTAGAGGCTCAGCCTCCCGCCGAGGGTCAGCCTCCCGTAGAGGCTCAGCCTCCCGCCGAGGCGCAGCCTCCCGTAGGGGCGCAGCCTCCCGCCGAGACGCCGGCGCCGGGAGAGGCTCAGCCTCCTGTAGGGGCTCAGCCCCCCGCCGAGGGTCAGCCTCCCGCCGAGGGGGCCCAAGAGGAGGCCAAGACCTCGCCGCCGGAGCAGACCCCCGGGGAAGCGCCCCAAGCGGCCCCCTCGGCCGTGACGACCCTTCCGGCGGAGACGACCTCTCCCGCCGGGAAGCCATCCCCAGCGGAGGGGGCGCCCTCGCCGGCGGGCGAGGCTGCGCCGGCCGGCGAGGGGACACAGGGGGAGGCCAAGCCGGAGGCGGCGGAATCCGAGACGAAAGCGCCCGCTCCCCCCCCGGAGGGGGAGAAGGAGGGACCCGGGAAGCCGGAAGAGACGCAGGCTGCTCGGGAGAAGCCGGAGGAGAGGGTA
>JAZGDQ010000444.1:0-3524 GCA_036477985.1 bacterium | reverse complement strand
AAGAAAATTGTCGCGGTAGGACTCGTTCTCGGAGATCTTCATGTACAGGCTGATGGACCTGAGGGAGGCGATCCGCGCCCGCGGGCGCTCCTTCGCCGCGAAGAATTCCTTCATGTGCCGCGCGATGATGTCCTTGGTTTTTACGGCGTCCCGGGCGGGCTTGCTGAAAACCTTGGCGCCCTTTTCCTTCTTCCGGGCCTCGGCCTTCTCCTCCGAGGCTGGCCGCGTGTATCTGTCGGCCGCGCCGAAGGGCGCGATGGTGACGATGTCGGGCGACCACAACACGATGTAGAACAGAATCGCCAGGATGCCGCCGAAGTTGATGCTGAGCATGAGGAGAATGGCCAGATAACGCCGGTCTCTTTTGCCTTCTTTTCCGTTTTCGCTCATACGGTCAGATGGGCTCCTGCGCGCGGGCGCTCGCTGAAAAACCGCCGCGGGGGCGGCGGGCCTCTCCTTGCGGCGGGTCCGGGCGTCCGGACCGGTCATGGGACCCGGCGGGTTTCGGAGAAGGGCGGTTTCCCGGGGCGCTCCCCTTCATCCTCCCGGGAGATCCGGGCGCTCCCCTTCCCCCCACAAGCCCGCGGGCGAGTATTTTACCCGATTCAGGGCCAATGACAACGCGATGGATGTCCAGAATATCAGGCTCACCTTCGGAAAGGAGAAAAGCTCCTCGGTTCCGGCCTGGATGGCGAATCCCGCCGCCCCGGCCATGAGCGCGACCCCGAGGCGGCGCAGCAGGGCGTTCTCCTGCCTGAGGACCGAGCGGAAGCCGATAATGATCGCGCCCCAGACGAGGAGGGCGAACGCCGCTCCTCCCGGGAGGCCCATCTCGACCAAATCCTTGACATAGGAGCTGTGCGCGGACTCGGGGTGTCCCATGGCGACGATCCGCCAGCTCGGCACGGTGGAAACCATGGTCTCCTCCTTTCGGGAGAAGGCCGAGGGGAAGGAGCCGAGCCCGTGGCCGGCGAGGGGGCGGTCGGCCACCATGTTGGCGGCCACCCGGTAGAGATGGAGCCGGAACCGCAGGGGGACGCCCCGTATCTCGCGCAGGCCCCAGAACGCGCCGGCGATCAGGAAAAAACACAGAAATATCGAGGCGGCGGGCAGAATCGAGCGCGAGGAGAAGCGGAAGAATCCCGAACGGGGCGCACGGCTCCGGGCCACCCACATCATGAGCAGCATGGCGGCCGGCAGGCTCAGATACGCCCCCAGGCTGGAGGAGATCGCCAGGAGGACGAGCTGCCCGACGAGCAGGAGAAGGCAGGCGAATCTCCACCGGCTCCTGTCCAGGAAAAGACGGGTCACGGCCGGGATGAGCAGCAGGATGTAGGAGGCGGCGAAGTTCGGGTGCCTCAGGGCGCCGAAGTAGGCGTCGAACTCCAGGCCCGCGTTCTCCGGTTGCGAGGCGTCGAAATAAATCGGATAGATCCTCCCGGTCCAGGCCATCAGCCCGTTTTGGAGAATCGCCTCGAGGGCGAAGAGGGCGCCGCCGATCATCACCGCCCCGAACACGAGCCGCCACATGCGCTCGGTCTGGACGAGATTCAGGACGATGAGGAAGGTCAGGAGCACCAGGACGTGTTCGAGGAAGTTCCAGGCCGAAACGAGAGGGGAGTGGTTCTCGCGCGGGACGGCCGAGGCCGCGATCATCGCGGCGAAGTAGAGCCCCCAGAGGAGGAGGAGGGGGCGATTCCGCCGCAAGGCCCCGCTCTCCCAGGGCGTCCGCCCGCGGGCGAGGCAGAGGGCGGCGAGGGCGAAGAGGGCGATCTTGTCGTAGGAGACGGATTTTTGAAGGAGGGCGGCGGGCGGCGCGTCCGTGAAGGGGCGGATGAGGTCCACCGCCGGGATCGAGATGTTGACCAGGGGGAGCAAGAACAGGAAGAGCAGGACGCCCCAGTGAAATTTAAAGAATCCGAGGGCGAAAATCGCCGTCGGAAGGGCGAACAGGATGACGAAGGCGATCGGCTGGGCGTAGCTCAATTCCGCCTCACGCGAAAATGAGGGAGCGCCGCGATCCCCGGGGCGTTGTTCTGGTTGGACATGAATGGGCTTCCGAAGGAGTCAGGGCGGGGGGCGGCTCTTCCGGTCTCGGACCCCGGTTGGAATTCCGAACCATCCATAGCACGCATGAAGATCGCCGTCAAAATTGGGCGCCCCCGCCCCTGGCGGCTCACGGCGCTGGCGCCTCCGCCTCCGCCGCGAAGGCGATCGCGACCCACAGGACGGGAATGTAGTTGGCGAGGTTGTAGAAATTATCGGTCGCCGACTGCACCAGAAACGCGAGCATCATCGCCCGCGCGAGCGGATGGCGGCGCAGGCGCCACAGGAGGGCCAGGCAACCCCCGAGCCAGAAGAGGGCGGGGGGGATGCCGGTCTCGACGGCGATCCGGACGAAGTCGTTGTGCGCGGACATTTCGTTCAAGCTCCCGGCGGGCCGCTGGAAGCGCCACCACGGGATGTCCGCCTCCTTCGTCTCCCGCCGCTCGGCCGCGAGGAAGGCAGATGGGAAGGTTCCCAGGCCGCTTCCGAGCCACGGCCTTCTCGCCATCTCGGTCGCGGCGATTTGGGCGACGTAGAGCCGCGGGTGGATCGAGTTTTTCCAGAACGTGCTCGTCGTGGCCGATTCGGTGTAGGCCTCCTTCCCCCTCGCGATGGGGTCGGAGACGTTCGCCCCGACGTAGAGGGCCGCCGCCGCGAGGACGGCGGCGAAGATCGGCCACCGCGCCCTTCGGCTCCGGATGAGGGCGATGAGCCCGAACAGAAGGCCCAGCAGGGCGCCGGCGCTGTGGAAGGCGGCGAAGCCGGCGAGGAAGAGGGCGCACATTCCCCAGCGGCGGCCGTGCAGCGTGCGGAGGATGACGATCGTCAAGAACGCGCCGGCCACGTTCGGCGTCCCGATGAACATGTAGAGCAGGGAGGTGCGCGGGGGCCGGAGGAGGAGGAGATAGGCGCCCCACGCCGCGAGGAGGAGGCAGACGATATCGAGGTTCGCCCAGAAGCGCTTTCCCCCGCCGGGGGGATGGCTCCACACCGCGGCGAGAATGAGAACGTAGAGGACCTCCTCGGCGAGGTGCCAATACCCCCACCCGGCGCCGCCCGCCGCCGTCCCCGCCGCGATCCAGGCGAGGTAGGCGCCGAACCCCCAGAAGACGGGCGTGTTCAGGGATTCGAGCGCGCTCGGCTGGGCCGCGCCGCCCGGCTGAGCCGAGCCTTCCCGCTCGGCCGTGCCGCGCTGGGCCGCCCCTTGGCGGAGGGCGAGGAGCCACAGGCCCGCGATGGCGGGGAGGAGGAGCTTGGGGACGCTCACCGTTTTCCCCGAGCCGGAAATCTCCCATCCCAGAAAGAGAAGGGGGAGGAGGGGAACGGCCCAGACGATCAGGAGGTCGCGGAGGGTGGCGCCCGCAGGGCGCCCGGCGGCGGCGGGGGTGTGTGAGGAGTCCAAGGATTCGGCTCCTTTGCAAGGGCTTAGAGCAAGGGCGGGGGAGAAAAGGAGATGGTGGCATTTGGGGAGAGGAGGG
>JAZGDQ010000443.1:0-3403 GCA_036477985.1 bacterium | reverse complement strand
TCCTCCCCGCCTTCGTGGGCGAGGCGTTGGCTCCCCCGCCCCGGGGGGCCGGCGAAATCCCCCCCGCGGGGGATCCGGAGGGCCGGGAGGCGCCGGAGGCGGTGCGGGATGCCCCGAAGGCGGTGCGGGCGGGCCTGGAGGCGGCCGCCCTGCCCAAAGAGGAGTTCGACATCCTCTCCCTCCTCGAGCAGGGGGAGAACACGGTCGAGGATCTCACCCGGGCGGGGGGAGCGCGGCCCGAGGCGGTCTCGGGCGCCCTGCTCCAACTCGAGCTCAAGGGGCTCGTTCGGCAGGCGGCGGGCGGCCTCTACGAGAAGTGCTGACCGCCGCGGCCAGGGGCGGAGAGGAAAGGCGGAGTCTTGCGCGAGAAAATGTGTGCGATAATGCGGATCCTCGTGGAGAAGTCCCTCGAGGGGCGCAACATTCTCAACGAGGAGCGGGAGATCTCCTCTCTGCTGGAGAGCCGCGGCTTCCCGCAGGAGGAGATATACGACGCCCTCTCCTGGCTCCAGCAGATCCACAACGACTGGGGCGAGGGCGGCGAGACCCTCCAGCGCGGCCGGCGGGGCCGGGCGGTGCGGGTGATGCACCCCGAGGAGCGCCTCGCCTTCACCCCCGCGGCCCAGGGACTGATTCACCTGCTTCACTCGCGCGGTGCGATCGACGACTATCTCCGCGAGGAGATCATTCAGCGGTGCATCGACCTGGCCGAGGAGGAGATCGACCTCGAGGTGGCGAAAACGGTCACCCTCCTCGTCCTCTTCAAGGAGCACCGGGACGCCCTCGGTGAGACCGTCCTGAAGATTCTCGACGAAGACAAATCCCGCCTGATGAATTGAGCCCTATGCCCGAGAAAAAAACCCCGAAGAAAACGGCGCGCTCCCCGAAGAAGAAGACCTCCTCGGCGACCAAGAGCGCGAATAAGAAGACCCCCTCGGCGGCCAAGGGCGCCAAGAGCGGCCCGAAGGGGGGCGGCTCCCGCAAGCTCGTCATCGTCGAGTCGCCCACCAAGGTGCGCACGATCCAGAAGATCCTGGGCGGGGAATACACCATCATCGCCTCAAAGGGGCACGTGCGCGACCTCCTCAAGACGGGCGAGCGCAAGATGGGCATCGACGTGAACAACGGTTTCCGGGCCGACTACGGGGAGATCGCCACGAAGAAGAAGACCATCGACGATCTCCGGAAGGCGGCCCGCGGGGCCGAGGAGATCTACCTCGCCCCCGATCCGGACCGCGAGGGGGAGGCCATCGCCTGGCACATCCAGGAGATCCTCCGCGAGGGGAAAGAGAGGGGGAAGATCTTCCGCGTCGCCTTCAACGAGATCACCCCCCGGGCCGTCCGGGAGGCCCTCTCCCGCCCCGGCCGCATCGATCAGCGCAAGGTCGACGCCCAAGAGACGCGGCGCAAGCTCGACCGCATCGTCGGCTTCAAGCTCTCGGGCGAGATTCTGTGGAACAAGGTCGCCTTCGGGCTCAGCGCCGGGCGGGTGCAATCGGTCGCCCTTCGCCTGATCTGCGAGCGCGAGGAGGAGATCGAGGCCTTCGAGCCCAGGGAATACTGGACGATCGCGGTCACCCTCGAGAAAGCCGGCAGCGGGCGCCCCTTCGAGGCCCGCCTCCACCGCATCGCGGACGAGGAGGCCGAGATTCCCACCGAGGAGGAGGCCCGCCGCCTCGCCGCCCTCATCGAGGCGGCCCGCCTCGGGGTGGGGAAGATCGAGCGCCGCGAGCGCCGCCGCCGCCCCCCGGCCCCCTTCATCACGAGCACCCTTCAGCAGGAGGGCTCCACCAAGCTCCGCTTCGGCGCCAAGCGCACCATGCGAATCGCCCAGGGCCTCTACGAGGGCATCAACGTGGGGGGCGAGCAGGGAACCGTCGGCCTCATCACCTACATGCGGACCGACTCGACGCGCCTCGCCCCCGAGGCGGTCGATATGGCGCGCGCCTACGTCGGGGAGCGCTTCGGGAAGGATTTCCTGCCCGACTCCCCGCCCCGGCACAAGAAGGGCGAGATGGCCCAGGACGCCCACGAGGCCATCCGCCCCACCGACGTCTCCCTCACCCCCGAGCGCCTGGCGAGCGTGCTCAAGCCCGATCAGCTCTCCCTCTACACCCTCATCTGGCGCCGCTTCCTCGCCAGCCAGATGACCCCCGCCGTCTTCGACCAGACGAGCGTGGACATTCCGGCGGGGGACCTCCTCCTGCGGGCGAGCGGGTCCGTCCTCAAGTTCTCGGGCTTCCTCGAGGTCTACCAAGAGAGGGAGAAGGGGGAGAGCGAGGAGGGCGCCGCCCCGGGCCGGGACCGCCTGCTCCCCCCCCTGGAGGAGGGAGACCCCCTCGAGCGGATCGCCACCGAGGCGGCGCCGACCGGCGTTCTGCCCGAGCAGCACTTCACCCAGCCGCCGCCGCGCTACACCGAGGCCTCCCTCGTGAAAACGCTCGAGGAGGACGGCGTCGGCCGCCCGAGCACCTACGCCTCCATCCTCGACACACTGGAGCGGCGCAAGTACGTGGAGATGGAGCGGCGCAAGCGCCAGCTCACCCCCAACTCCCTGGGGCGCGAGGTGAGCAAGCTCCTCGTCGAGGGCTTCCCCGAGGAGATGGACGTCAAGTTCACGGCCAAGATGGAGGGCGCCCTGGACGAGATCGAGCGGGGGAGCACGCCCTGGCTCCCCGTCCTGAGCGAATTCTACGACCAGTTCGACCGCAAGGTGCAGGCGGCGAAGAAGTCCCTGCCCAACCTGAAGACGAAGACCGAGCCGCTCGGCCGCGACTGCCCCCTGTGCGGGAAGCCGCTCGTGAAGAAGTTCAGCCGAAACGGCTGGTTCGGCTCCTGCTCGGGCTATCCCGAGTGCAGGCACGCCGAGAGCCTCGCCCCCGAGGGCGGGAACGGGGAGCCGGACGAGGATCTGGCCCGCATCGAGGAGCAGGCCGCCCCCTGCGCCGAGTGCGGAGAGCCCATGCAGGCCAGACGCGGCCCCTACGGCCTCTATCTCGTCTGCTCGGCCCAGCCCAAGGAGCACAAGACCCGGAAGGTGAACCCGGACGGGCGCGAGGCCGCCCCCCCCGTTCCCACCGGAATCGCCTGCGGGCGCAAGGGATGCGACGGGGAGATCGTCCAGCGCCGCGCCCGCCGGACGGGCAAGCCCTTCTACGGCTGCAACCGCTTCCCCCAGTGCAAATACGTGGTCTGGGACCGCCCCATCGAGAAGCCCTGCCCCGCCTGCGGGCACCCGCACATCACCGTGAAGGTCTATAAGAAGAAGGCCCCCCAGCTCGTCTGCCCCCTCAAGGAGTGCGATTTCGCCGAGGAGGCGCCAGCCGCCCTCCTCGCCTCCCTTCCCCTGCTCTCCGATGCCGCCGAGGCGGCGGGGAAGGCTGCCTCCGCAGGGGACGCTCCC
>JAZGDQ010000442.1:0-6617 GCA_036477985.1 bacterium | reverse complement strand
GGGGAACCTCGTCCTCGACGTGGCCGGGAGCACCGGCCGCACGCGGAGGAGACCGTCGTGAGAATTGCGGGCGCCGCCGCCGCCGCGCGGAGGAGATCGCCGTGAGAAAGGCGGGCGGGTTCGACCCCATCCTGCTCCAGGTGTTCCGCAACCTCTTCTTCTCGACCTCCGAGGAGATGGGGGTGGCCCTGTGCCGCTCCTCCTTCTCGCCCAACATCAAGGAGCGGCTCGACTACTCCTGCGCCATCTTCGACACCGAGGGCAAGATGGCGGCCCAGGCGGCCCACCTCCCCGCCCATCTGGGCTCGATGCCGATGTCGGTCGAGTACGTCATCGAGCGGATGGACCTGGCCCCGGGCGACATCGTGGCGCTCAACGATCCCTTCCGCGGGGGGAACCACCTGCCCGACATCACCATGATCATGCCCGTCTTCGTCCCCTCGGGGCGGGGGCGCGGGCGGCGCATCTACTACGTCGCCAACCGGGCGCACCACTCCGACGTGGGGGGCATCGCGCCGGGCTCGATGAGCATCACGACCGAGATCTTTCAGGACGGGGTGGTGATCCCCCCCGTGCGCCTCGTGCGCGAGGGAAAGCTGGAGGAGGACGTTCTCGCTCTCATCCTCGCCAACGTGCGCACCCCCGAGGAGCGGGAGGGAGACATCGCCGCCCAGATCGCCGCCAACCGGGTGGGGGAGCGGCGGCTGCTCGAGATCGTCTCGCGCTACGGCCTCGCCGAGACGCTGCGCTACACCCGGGGCCTTCAGGCCTACTCCGAGCGCATGACCCGGGCGGCGATCCGGGGGATCCCGGACGGGGTGTACCGCTTCGAGGACGCGATGGAGGACGACGGCTTCGGGAGCGGGCCCATTCCCATCCGGGTGGCGGTCAGGGTGCGGGGCGAGCGCATGCGGGTGGACTTCACCGGCTCGGCGCCCCAGACGCGCGGGAGCGTGAACGCGGTGGAGAGCATCGCGCGCACGGCGGCCTATTACGCCATCCGCTGCCTCGTTCCCTACGACATTCCGAACAACTCGGGCTGCATGGATCCGATCGAGGTCATCGCCCCGGCCGGCACGGTGGTGAACAGCCTCTTTCCGGCGGCCGTCGCCGGGGGGAACGTCGAGACGAGCCAGCGGATGGTGGACGTCGTGCTCGGCGCGCTCGCCCTCGCCTGCCCGGAGGCGGTCCCCGCCGCCTCGTGCGGGACGATGAACAACCTCTCGGTGGGGGGGATCGACCCCCGCCGGGGCCGCCCCTACGCCTACTACGAGACGACGGGCGGGGGGATGGGGGGCGGGCCCTGGGGAAGGGGGGAGGACGCCATCCACACCCACCTGACGAACACGCGGAACACCCCCATCGAGGCGCTCGAGCACGCCTACCCCTTCCGGGTGCGGCGCTACGGGGTGCGGCGCGGGAGCGGGGGGAAGGGGAAGGCCCGCGGGGGGGACGGAATCGTGCGCGAGATCGAGATGCTCGCCGATGGGACGGTCTCCTTCATGACCGAGCGGCGCACCCTGCGCCCCTACGGGATGAATGGCGGAATGCCGGGCAAGGCGGGGCGGAACGCCATCCTCCGCGGGGGGAGGTGGATCCGCCTGCCCGGGAAGGTGCGCCTGGAGGCGAAGGCCGGGGACCGGCTCGTGATCCACACCCCCGGCGGGGGGGGCTGGGGGAGGCCGCCGGGGAAGAAGAAATCGAGGTGAAGGGCCGGCGCGCCGAGTGGTTCCGCGGTCCAGGGCGAGGGGGGCGGGAACCGGACGAATCCGGTTGGATAGGTTTCGAGTTTTTTGTCGGAAATTGAATCTGCTCCCGCCGGCCTCTTTTGCTTCCTCCCCACCATCGAAGTAAGATCCGGGAATAAGGGAAAAGTCCCCCACGTTATTCCTATTGGAGAATATCACCCTTGTGGGAGATGCCATGGAAACCGGCACGCCCGGTGGTTCATTGGGAGGCAGGGGAGATTCCTCCCCGGAGGGGCCGGGAACTGGATCGGGCGGGCCGGCGGGCCGGGCGGAGGAATCGCTCTCGCGGTTCGTCGACCTCCTCCGCTATTCCTCCGGACCACTTCCCGAAATGGGCGCCTTGCGCCCCCTCGTGAAGAGGGCCGAGGAGGAATTCGGCCTGTTCGGGGTCAAGGCGCTCTCCCTTTCCGACGACGGGGACTACCTCGAATACAAGCACCAGTGGCACATGTACCAATCCTCCCCCGATGAGGGGAAGGGGGTCTTCGTCCCGGTGCGCGGCAGCCTGGGCGGGCTGGCGGTCGAGAGCGGTAAAACGGTCCAGGTGCGGGAGGCGCGGAAATCGCCCAGATGGGCCGAGACAGACTGGTCGCGAAACCTGACGCTGGGCTCCATGGTCACCTCCCCCATATTCGTGGACGGCTCCCTTTGGGGGGTTCTTTGCGGATTCACTCAAACGCCGGTGGATTATTCCCCCGAAGATCTCCTCGCCTTCGAGGCTCTCGCCCAGATCGCCGGGGCGATAGTGGCGCGCGCCTCGGTGGAGGGCCGCTTGTCGCGGCTTTTCCTCCAGTACTCCGCCCTGAACCACGACACGTGCAATTCCCTGTTTGAAGCCGGGTTCGCGCTGGACCTTTTGCGGGACGCGCAAAGAGAGAGAGAGGAAGAAGAAGTCGAGAAGCAGATCGAAGCCATCCGCCAGTCGCTCGGCCTGGCGACGTCCATACTCAAGGATTGGAACCGGAGCGTCTCCGAATCGGGGAACGGCACGGAGGAATGCGACCTTCTCGAATTGATGCGCTTGCGGGTGCCGATGCACCGGATCCAGGCCGAGGGGAGGAAGGTGGGATTTCTCCTGAACACGTTCGCGGGGCTGACCGAAAACACGAAGGAGCTGCGGATTCTGGCCGCCCCGACGGACGTCGACCGGGTGCTCCAGTGTTTTCTCAGCAACGCGCTGAAATATTGCCGGCGGCTCATCCGGGTGGAGTTGGTGTGCGATGCGGAGAAGGGCGAGGCGGGTTTCCGGGTGGAGGACGACGGGGAGGGGATTCCCCACGAGAGGCGCGACCGGGTGTTCGAGCCCTTCGTCCAGCTGCCGGGCAGCCTGCCGGGAGAGGGCTTCGGCCTCGCCAGCGCGCGGTTCCTCGTTCTCCGCAACGGCGGCCGGATCGGGGTGAACGACTCCCCCGAGAACGGCGCCTCCTTCTTGGCGCTCTTCCCCCTCAAAGACGGATAAGAGGACCCGCCCCGGGGCCCCTCCCCCCGCGCGCCTTTTCCGCGCCTCCGCGGCGGAAAAATCGTGTTCCCTCGTGGGGGAATTCGGTGTATGATCGCTTCCGGCCGATGGGCTCGGCCAGACCTTGCGGCTGTTTCCGGCGGCGCCGGCGATGGCCGCCTTTTGTTGGGAGACGGCGGAGAGGGAAACGCGATGCCCGGCGAGCGGTTTCTCTATCTGAACGGGGAGATCATCGAGGAGAGCAAGGCGCGCATCGAGGCCGAGGCGGGCGACGTGATCTCCCTTGAGACGCCGGGCGGCGGCGGATGGGGAAAGCCCGGGAGGCGGAGGAAGGGATGATCCTGCGCCGGAAATGTTCGGCAATCTTGTTGTTCGCCTTTTTCTTTGGAATGGCGGCGCCTGCCTCGCCGAAAAAAAAGCCCCGGCCGCCTCTGATCTTTACTTCGTCGATGCGCACAGCCAGATCCCCCACTTCGTCGAGCTCGAAACGGTTCTCGTGCGCATGAAGAAAAATGGGGTCCACCGCACGATTCTTTCGGCCAACGCCGGACGAGACACCGCCTCGGTGGCCGCTTTCGCCCGCCGCCATCCCGGGCGGATCATCGCCGCCGTCAGAACCAAAGGCCGCGAATACCGCAAGGACGAAACGGGCTTCTATTATCTTCTCGATGAGCAGGCGGAGAGCAGAGACTACGGCGCCATGGCCGAGGTGATGATCTACCACACCCCGAAGCACAACATAGGAGGAAACCTCTCGGCGCAGTCGAAGAATTACGTCAGCGTTCTTCCGGGTGACGAGCGGGTGCGGCGCTCGGTGAGGCACGCCATCCGGCGCGGCTGGCCCGTCGTTCTTCATATCGAGTCCGAAGCGATCCGGAAACACGAGGGCGAGAAAACGCGGGAGTTTTTCCTGAAGGAACTCGATGCGCTTCTCCGCGAGTATCCCCGCCATCCGTTTGTGCTGAACAAGCTGGGCCAGTTCTCCTCTGAAAAGGTCCGCCGCATGATCGGAAAACACCCGAACATTTACTTCTTCACCGACCACTCCACCAATCCCGAAAAGCGGCGCGCCCCGGACGACCGCTGGGCACAGCCCTGGGTGAACATCTTCCGAAACGACAGCGAGTTCGCCCCCGAGTGGGCGGCGCTTCTCGTGCGCCACTCCGGCCGGTTTATCTTCGCCCTGGACCGGGTTCGGGAAAAACACTGGCGGGCGGCTAAATACAAACGAAGCGTGCGGTATTTCAAGAGGGCGCTCTCCCGGCTGCCCGCCGCTGCCGCCCGCGCCATCGCCCACGGGAACGCCGAGCGCCTCTGGAAGCTGCCGCCCAGGGGGCGGTAGGTAAAACTCGTTTGTTTTCAGTGGATTGTGTTGTGATGGGGCTGAAATTTCGCTTCCCATCATGCGGTGAGTCCATGTATAATAAGTAAAAGTCCCCGGAAGGGGGATTTTTTGGTGGTGCGGCTGATACCGGGAGAACCGGGCTTCGGCCGCATTTTCATTATGGCGAACGCATCACATGGGGACGGCGATGCCCGGCGAGCGGTTTCTCTATCTGAACGGGGAGATCATCGAGGAGAGCAAGGCGCGCATCTCGCCGTTCGATCGGGGCTTCCTCTGGGGAGACGGGGTGTACGAGATCACCCCCTGCTTCGGGAAAACGCTCTACCGGCTGCGCGACCACATCGAGCGCCTCTACCGCTCGTTGCGCTACGTGCGGATCGACCCCGGCTTGAGCCCCGAGGAGATGGAGCAGGCCACCCTCGCCGCTCACGAGACGAACCTTTGCCGCATCGATGAGAACGGGCTGCTCCGCGTGGGCCATTGGGTGACGCGCGGCCTCGACCACCCGGCCATGACGGTTGGCTTGGCGCGCAAGGCCACCGTCCTGATCTTCTGGCGCCCCGCTCCGCTCGAGGGGTTGGCCGAGCGCTACACCGAGGGGGTGCGCCTGAACGTGGTGGCCACCCGGCGCACCCCGCCCGAGAGCATCGAGGCGCGCGCCAAGGTCACGAGCAAGATGAACCAGATCCTGGCCGAGCTCGACGCGGAAGCCTGGGGCGCGCTTCCCCTCATGCTCGACATCCACGGGAACGTGGCCGAAAACTCCTCGGCCAACTTCTTCATCGTGCGCGACGGCGTGATGTGGACCCCCCCGGAGCGGAACATCCTCGAGGGCGTCACCCGCAAGGCGGTGTTCGAGCTGGCCGCGCGGCTGGGGATTCCCGTCGAGGAGCGGAACTTCACGATGTACGACGTCGCCCAGGCGGAGGAGTTTTTCCTCACCTCGAGCGCGATCTGCGCCGTCCCGGTCCGGCAGGTGGACAGTTTCCTCCCCAAGGCCGGGGCGCCGGGGCCGATCACCCGGCGGCTGATCGAAGCGTTCGTCGAGGAGACCGGTTTCGATTTCCGCCGGCGTTTGGCCGCCGCCAAGGCCTGAATCCACCCGAGGGGGAGGAAGAGATGTCCCCGCATTACATGACGCGCCGGAGCTTGGAGCGGCTCAGGGAGAAGGCCGACGCCATCCAGCACCGCCTCAAGACCGAGGTCGCCCGGGAACTCGCCAAGGCCGCCGCCTTCAAGGACCTGAGCGAGAACGCCGAATGGGACGCGGCCCTCGAGCTTCAGGGGAACCTCAAGTTCGAGGTGAGCAAGATCCTGGGAAAGCTCCAGGACGCCGCCCTGATCGAAGAGCTTCCCATCAACGGCGAGCGCGTCAGCCTCGGCACCAAGGTCACGTTGTTCGATCTCGACCGCGACGAGGAGATCACCTACACGATTCTTGGAGAGGAGGAGAGCGACCTCTCGAACGGAATCATCTCCTTCTCGGCGCCGCTGGCCAGGGGGCTGCTCCAAAAGGAAGCGGGCGATGAAGTTGTCATCCAGCTCCCCGGCAGAAAGCGCACGTTCGAAATCCTCTCTGTCGAGAAGGTGGATTTCTCCGAAGGATCGTGAAGCCGCCCGGCCTCAGCGACAGGCTGCTCGTCTACGCGGTCTTCTGCGCAGCCGTTTTCCTGGTCACCTACTTCGGACTCCTTCCGGATCTTCCCCGCGCCTGGCGCCTGCCCGGCAGCCGGCCCCTCTACGCCGCCGGGGCGGCGGGCGCGCTCCTCCTCTTCGTCTCGGCCGCCTTCCTCCTCGCCAAGCGCACGGGAAGAGGCGGCTCCCCGGTCCGCTGGTTCTCGGCCCACGTCGTGGCGGGTGCGGCCGGAACCGTCCTCGCCGCGGTCCACTCGGCGGGACGGCTTCGCTACGCGCCGGCCCTGCTGCTTCTCG
The DNA here is from genome assembly GCA_036477985.1 of bacterium. GTDB lineage: Bacteria > UBA8248 > UBA8248 > UBA8248 > UBA8248 > JAZGDQ01. Next base: position 133 of record JAZGDQ010000442.1, on the reverse strand, counting down.
CGCTGTTGGGTCTCGTGGCGCTGGGGGTGTGGGCGCGGGTGCGCCTCTCCCGGAGGATTTCGGCCGCCTTCGGCCAAAAGGCCGCCGCCTTCGGTGCAGAGGCGCCCGCCTCCGGGGCTGAGGCGCCCGCCTT
>JAZGDQ010000441.1:0-4425 GCA_036477985.1 bacterium | reverse complement strand
ACCGCTGGGGCGGGGATATCAAGGACCAGAGCTGGTTCGCCCGCGACGGCTTCGTCCGCTTCGTCGGCGATCCGGTGGCCGCCGTCGCCGCCGAGACCCTCGAGGCCGCCCAGGCCGCGATCGAGGCCATCCGGGTGCGCTACGAAGTCCTTTCCCCCGTGACGGACCTCCTCGCCGCCCGCGCGGGGGAGGGCCCCCTCGTCCACGAGGACTGGGCCGGCATCGGCCTCGGGCCCGGCGGTGGGAGGAACGTCATCGCCCGCTTCGAGCGCAGCCTGGGCGACGTCGACGCGGGCTTCGCCCAGTCGGATCGCGTCTTCGAGCACACCTTCACCGCACCCTTCATGCACCCCTGCTACATCGAGCTCCACGCCTGCACGGCCGAGGCCGCCGCGGACGGGAAGGTGACGGTGTGGGCGACCACCCAATCTCTCTATGACCTGCGCGACGACCTTTGCGACGCCCTCGGCCTGCCCCAGTCCAAGGTCCGCGTCGTCCCGACCGAAATCGGGGGCGGGTTCGGCGGCAAGATTCACACCACCGTTGAGCACATCGCCGCCCTCCTGGCCATCCGCTCGGGCCGGGTCGTGCGCCTCGAGATGACGCGCGAGGAGGACCACAACTCGGTCAACCCGCGCCATCCCCACCACTTCCGCATCCGCACGGGGGTGAACCTCGACGGGACCCTCGTGGCCCGCGAGGTGGACGTCACCATGGACCACGGCGCCTACGGCCGGGGGGCGCCGTTCCAGTGCAGCAGCAAGATGCTGATGGCCTCGTCCTCCTACGCCATTCCCAACGTGCGCGTCATCGCCGCCTCGGTCTACACGAACGCGCCGGTGTGCGGCCCCGTGCGCGCCCCCAGCGGGCCCCAGTACCACTTCGCCACCGAGGTGCACCTCGACATCATCGCCCGCGAGCTGGGGATCGACCCCTTCGAGATTCGCCGGCGCAACGCCCTGACGGAGGGCGACGTGAGCCTGGCGGGCGTTGAGCCCGGCGAGGCCCTGGGGAGCGTCCTCGCGCGAGCGGCCGAGGAGGGGGAGTGGGGAACGCCCATTCGCGCGAACGGGCGGCTCGACGGGGAGGGCTGGCGGCTCGGCCGGGGGATGGCCTGCGGCTACTGGCACGGCCCGGGGGGGGCGGCGAGCTGCTCCATCCGCCTGGACACGGACGGCACCTTCCAGATCATGTCGGGCTCGGTGAACCTGACGGGCGCGACCACCTCGATGTGCCAGCTGGCCGCCGAGGAGCTCGGGGTGGATCTCGACCGGATGCGGTTCACGAGCGGGGACACCGATTCGACGCCCATGTCCATCCGCGCCGCCGGCAGCATGATGACCCGCTCCCTCGGGAGCGCCGTCCTGAACGCGGCCAAGGACGCGCGCGAGAAGATCTTCCGGATCGCGGCCGAGAAGCTGGAGGCCTCCCCCGAGGATCTCGAGCTCGAGGGCGGGCGGGTGCGCGTGCGCTCGGCGCCCGATCGCTCGATGACGATGGCCCAGGTCGCCGCCGCCGCACCCGACGTGACCGGCTTTTTCCTGGCCAGCGGGGACAGCCCGAAGCCGCCCCCGTGCCCCATCCACACCGCCCAGGTGGCCGAGGTGGCGGTGAACCCGGAGCTGGGAGAGGTGCGCGTCCTTCGCCTCACCTGCGTCCAGGACGTCGGCTTCGCCATCAACCCGCTCTCGGTGGAGGGCCAGATCGAGGGCGCCATGGTGCAGGGGATGGGCATCGCCCTCATGGAGGAGCAGGCCCGCACGGCCGGGGGCCAGATTCACGGGGCGAGCCTGCACGAGTACCTCATCCCGACCAGCCTCGACATGCCCGAGCTCAAGGCCGTGCTCTTGGACAACCCGGCCGAGGGGACCCCCTACGGCGCGCGCGGGGTGGGGGAGCCCCCCATCGTGGCGACGGCGGCGGCGATTGTGAACGCCATGCAGGACGCCGTGGGCCAGCCCTTCTTCTCCCTCCCCGTCGGCCCGCACCACGTCCGCGAGGCCCTGGCCGGGGCGGGGAACGGCGGCTAGGGGGCCGATTCGGAAAGCGGTTTCGCCGGCGCGATTGGCCGGAGGGTTTCGCAGCTCTTTCTCTCACCCGGCCTGACTTCGGCGAGCTCAGCCGAGCCGCGACGAGCTCAGTCGAGCGAGGGAGAGGGAAATTGAGGAGGGGAAATCATGGCCGTTGACGGATCCACCCGACTGACGCCGGAGGCGGGCGCCGCCGAGGAGAAGAGGGCCTTCCCGGAGCCGCGGCTGCCCCTCAATGCCCCGGACAACCTCCCGGAGGAAATCCGCGAGGAGGTGGAGCCTCTCTACGACTTGTCCCGGAAGATGTGGGGGTCGGTGCCGCGGTTCTTTCAGTTGCTCTCCCACGCGCCGGTGGCCGTCGAGGCGTGGATGCTGCTCGATCAGAAGCTGCGGGTCGATCGGCTCAAGACCGAGCCCGGCTACGTCAAGCTCATCCAGCTCGTCATCGTCAAGACGGCGCTCATCGCCGAGTCCGACTACTGAGTGGGGCACAACGTAGGGCTCGGGCGAGCCCAGGGCATCACAGAGGATCAGATGAACCTCCTGAACGGGGACGACTGGAAGGAGAGCGATCTCTTCTCGGACGAGGGAAAGGCGGTCATCCGCTGGGCCGACGAAGTGACCAACCGACGGGCCAGGGATAACGACGCCGCCTTCGGGGAGATGAGGAAGCACTTCACCGACCGCCAGATCGTGGAGCTGACCTTCATCTGCGGAATGTGGAACCTCTCTGCGCGTATCACCGAGCCGCTCCACCTCATGGTCGAGCCCCCCGGCAAGCGCATCGCCTTTCAGGAGAAGTGATTCGGGGCGCCCCCTCCCCTCGGGTGCGGGCGGCGCGCCTTCCGGTCTCCCTCCCCGCGAAAGGGGCGCCAATGTCCCTCCAAATGGGAATCTGGGCCCCGGTCTGGGGCACCTTCCTCGCCCAAAAAGAGGCCCCCGAGGAGGTGGCCGAGGCCGACTTCGCGCACAACGCGCGCTACATCCAGCGCGCCGAGGCGCTCGGCTACGCGAGCACCCTCATCCTCGACCGCAGCCTGAACGGCATCAAGGGGGTGGGCGCCCCCGTCCTGGAGGCCTGGATCACCGCGGCGGCGGTCGCCCCCCTCACGAGCCGCATCGAGCTCATCGTCGCCAGCCGGAGCGCCTACCGCCACCCCGCCCTGGTCGCCCAGATGGGCGCGAACATCGACCGGATCAGCGGGGGCCGCTTCGCCATCAACATCGTCTCGGGCTGGTGGGGCCTCGAGCACGAGATGGCGGGGATCCCCTTCGCCGAACACGACGAGCGCTACGCGATCTCGGCCGAGGCGATCGAAGTCCTCAAGGGCTATTGGTCCGAGGACGCCTTCGACTTCGACGGAAAATTCTTCCAGATCACCGGGGGGGTCTCCGCCCCCAAGCCGATCCGCAAGCCCTGGCCCACCATCTACTTCGGGGGCGAGTCGGAGGCCGCCGTCAAGCTGGCGGGGCGGGCCGCCGAGGTCTACCTTTTCAACGGCCGCCCGCTCGAGGCGGCGCGGCCCCTCATCGAGGCCGTCCGGCGCGAGGGCGACGCCAACAAGCGCACCCTGCGCTTCGGGATGAGCTCCTTCGCCGTCTGCCGAGAGACCGACGCCGCCGCGCGCGAGGAGCTCGAGCGCCTCGGCTCCCTCGTGGGGGAGCGGGTGGAGCGCCGGGGGGTGGACCCGGCCGCCCAACACATGAAGACGAGCGTTCAGGGCGACGGCGTGGGCACGAACGGCGGGGTGGCGGCGGGCCTGGTCGGGAGCCCGGCGACCGTGGCCGAGCGCATCATGGAGTTCCACCGAGCCGGGGTGGAACTCTTCCTCCTCCAGTTTCATCCCATGTTCGAGGAGATGGAGCGGTTCGCCGCCGAGGTCATGCCCCTCCTGCCGCTGGAGAGAGCCCCGGCGGGCTCTTGAGGAAGAGAAAAAATCCCCCGAAGGAGAGGGGGGGACGATCAGCCCGCGGGGCTCCGCACCGAACCCCATCCCCCAAGAAGAAGGTGGCACGTTCACGTGGCCTCGGCCTTCCCGCTGGCGCACCACTGCCGCGCTGTGCTCGGCTATGGCTGACGCGGGGCTGCAAGCGGTGTTGAGTTAGGAGGAGAAGGGATCATTGCGCCCCGAAAAGGAGAAAACCGCTTATGCACCGTGATTTTGGCTGTAGGAGCTGCCTCAAAGGCGCTCCCTGACCGGTCCCACGGCCATTGGTGGGGCGTATGGTCGGCCGAGAGGCGAATTTTGGGCTCTACCTGAGGGTGATTGTGCTAGAATTTCGCTATCCAAGGGGCCACCTCTGAAATGTCGGCTCATTCTTAAATTTCTAACTTTAATTAAACATTTTCAATTTCACCATCATAATGAAGAAATTGAAATTTATGATTAAATTT
>JAZGDQ010000440.1:0-2908 GCA_036477985.1 bacterium | reverse complement strand
GGCCGCAGGTTGCGCGTCAGCGTCGTCCGGTCCATGACCAGCACCTCGCCCAGCTTTGAGATGGTGGCGCGCTCCATCCTCGAGGCGACGGCGAGAACCGAGAGCTGGGTCACGCGCAAGCCAGCCGGCTGGAGGGCAGCGTCGTAGAGCTGGGTGACCGCGCGCGAGGCCTTTCGGATGTTTAAGCCGACGCATCCGGGCATTGTTCTGAGTATCCTCTCTTCATTTGAGGCGGCTTTTTTCGTGACGGTCTTTTTCATGACAGCCCTTTTCATAACGGCCCTTTCACGGCCCTCTTCATCTCACTCTCCATAAAGGATGTATATACACATATATTCCCGCCCCGTCAACCATTTTTTTCGAAAAAAGGAAAAATTCGTGTATATGCAAGTATATTCAATCACTTACGCGCAGGGGCCGGGCGCGCGCCGCCGACTTCCCCTCCGAGAGAGAGCCGCCGCTACGCCCCGGCAAGGGATTTGTAGGTGATCTGCACGTTGTAGCGGTGGAGATCCCCAAAGAAGGCGAGGCGGGGGTGATCGGCCGCCGGCGCGTAGGGGGCCTCCATGTCGAGCGTGACGCGCTCCATGGCCTCGGCCAGCGTCCAGCCGGCGCTGAGGGCCCCGCGGACGGCGTTCGTCACCGCGCTCAGGTACTGGAGGTAGCCGCCCAGGAGGGCGCCGGTCGATAGGGGGTTGTGCGCCGGGATCAGGGTCTCGATCTCGAGCGCCTGGGCGAAGCGGGCGATGGAGCGCAGGTAGGTGGGCGCGTCGCTCTCGAGGGCGATGACCAGGCTCCCGCCCGTCATGTTCCCCGTCCAGGCCGCCTTCGCCTCGGGCACGTAGGTGATGGTGTCCCCGGGGGTGTTGGCGGCGCCGAAATGGTGAAGCTCGACGACGCGGCCGCCGAGGTCGATCCGGAGGTAGTCGTCGAACACCACGTCGGGCAGGCGGAGCTCCACCCCCTCGAAGATGGCCGGGTCGTTGTCCACGGTGGGGAAGAGGAACTCCTTCTCCTCGTCCATGTAGGGGACCAGCTCGGCCGTCCGCCGGTGCTGCACGATGCAGGTCTCGGCGGGGAAGGCGCAGTTCCCGAAGGTGTGGTCCCCGTGGTAGTTCGAGTTGACGAGAAAGAGGATGGGCTTTTCGGTCACCTCCCGCACGACCGCCTGAATCTGCCGGGCCATCCCCAGGCTGATGTGCGCGTCGATGACGAGGACGCCCTTCTCCCCCACGACGAAGCCCACGTTGTCCACGTTGGGCAGGGAGGAGAGGAGGGCGTAGACGCCCGGGGAGAGCTCCTTGGGCTCCAGGAGGGCGCCGGTCGGGTTGAGGGCGAAGGGGGTGAAGCCCTCGGGGAAGTCCTCCCAGGCCAGCCATTTCCGCTTCGTCCCTTCGCTGGGCATTTCCGCCTCCTCCGGGAATGGATGAAACCAGCCTAGCACATTCGGGGGCGGGTTCGGCCTCACCGCCCCGGCGGGGGATTCTCCTCCGCCGCTTGCCGGGCGAAGCGCATCTCGACGCAACGGCCGTAGGAAACGCCCTCTCGAATCAGCCCTCCGGAAAGGCACGCCGCCTGGAGCCACTCGAAACTCTCCGGCGCCATGACGGGATTCTCATTCCAGACGCCGAGCGCCTTGTAGCGCGCCAGCGCCTTGGCGAGGGTTTTCTGTGGAAGATCGGGGAAATAGGGGGCCACGCATTCGGCGAACTCCTCTCCCCCGTGCGCCGCGATCCACCGCAGCGTCCGGTGCATGGCGCGGGTCATCCGCTCGAGGCTCTCCGGATCGCGCTCCATGAATCCGCGGGTCGTGTAAAGGACCGTGTAGGTGGTCAGTCCGCGGTTCGCGGCGGCGCGCCAGATGTGACCGCCGCCCGTCTCCACCAAATCCTCGACGAAGGGCTGGAACACCTGGATCGCGTCGAGAGCCCCCGAGCGCAGCGCCTCGGCGTTCTCGGCCATCGAGCGATCGGACACGCGATCGATCCGCGCCGGGTCGATCCCGGCGAGACGCAAGTCGTGCTGAAGGCACAACCACGGGGTGGGGACCTCGCTGACGGCGCCTATCTTCATATCCAAAAGGTCTTCGAGCCGGAATTCCGGCCGGGGCTCGCGCCCGACCAGGAAGAACGGATCGCGCGCCACCACCTCGCAGAAGATCACGAGGCCGCAATCCGGGTCGCGGTCGTAGGCGCGCATCACCCGCATGGGCCCGCCCCAGGTCACGTCCCCCTCGCCGGCGAGGAGGGCGTTCGGCGTCTCCGCCGGGTCGGGGGAAGCCGTGAGGTTCACCTCCACCCCCTCCGCCGCATAGGCCCCCCGGGCGAAGGCCGCGTAGAAGGGCGCGTAGAACACAGCGCGGAAGTTTTCGATGAGGGTGATGGGCATCCGCCTGTCCTCAGCGCGCCGGGGAGAGGTGCGAAGGCGCCCCCTAATACTCCTTGTCCACGACGATGACGACGTTCGCCGCCCCGACCGGGACCATGCCGGGCGCCGCGCCCTCGAGGTCCCCCGCCCGGGGCTTCCCGGCGCTTCCGTCGGCGTCCACCCGCGCGACGAGGCGCACCTTCCCGGTGAAGGGCCGCCCCTGCATCATCACGTTCGCCTGCGAGAGGGTGAACGTGAGGGGGAAGCGCGGGTTCCCCACCCGGAGGACGGCGATGGGGGGGCCGGGCCCCTCGGGCCAGGCGATGAGAAAGAGGACGGGCTTCCCCTCCGCCTTGCGCGCGAGCCCGGGGGCGACCTCCACCCGGCCCGAGATGGTTCCGCCCCCCGGAGCGGGCGCGGGCCGGGGGGGCGCGGCGCCCGCACGGGGAGCCGTGGCCGGACGGGGGGCCGTGGCCGGACGGGGGGCCGTGGCCGGACGGGGGGCCGCACCCGGGCGGGCGAGGACGATCTTCACCTCCGA
>JAZGDQ010000044.1:0-7444 GCA_036477985.1 bacterium | reverse complement strand
CTCGAGAATCCCGTCCTCGACGAGGGCGTGGAGGAGCGCGCCGAGGTGGCCGACGGCGAGATGCCCGAGGCGCCCGAAAACCTTCCCGACGGGGAGACCGACGAGCGCGGGGAGGTGGAGATCGACTGGGAGAACATCGTCCAGGACGGCTACGATCTCCCCTCCCTGGGCCCCCCGCTCGGGGACAACGACTTTCCCTCTTACGAGCAGACGCTTGCCCGGCCCGAGAGCCTGCACGAGCACCTCGAGTGGCAGCTCAACGTGAGCGCCTCCCGCGAGGAGATCCGCCGCCTGGCGGGCGAGATCGTGTGGAGCATCGACGATTCGGGCTACCTGCGGGCCGACCTGGCCGAGCTGGCCGAGAGGGATAACCTGGGGGCCGCCGAGGCCGAGGAGGCGCTGGCCCTGGTCCAGGACTTCGACCCCCCGGGAGTGGGCGCGCGCGACCTCCAGGAGTGCCTGCTGCTTCAGCTGAAGAGCCTGGCCGCCGCCTCGGGCGATGCGGAGCGGAACGGGGAGGAGGGGAGCGACCTCGCCCTGGCGCAGTCCCTTGTGCGCGGCCACATCGACCGCCTCGAGGAGCGCAACTACGCCCGCCTCGCGCGCCAGCACGGCGTCGCCCTGGAGGAGATCGTCGCCGCCGCCCGCCTCATCCGCACCCTCGACCCCAATCCCGGCGCCCGCTTCTCCCAGGAGCGCGTCGAGGTGGCCGTCCCCGACGTGACGGTCTACAAGCGGGGCGAGGACTACGAGGTCGTCCTCAACGACGACGGCCTGCCGCCCCTGCGCATCAGCCCCCACTACGGGGCGATGGCGGCCGACCGGGAGTCCACCTCGCCCGAAGCGCGCCGCTACATCGAGGACCGGGTGCGGGCGGCCGTCTGGTTCCTCAAGAGCATCGAGCAGCGGCGCCAGACCATCCTCAAGGTGTCGAGGAGCATCGTCTCCTTCCAGCGCGAGTTCCTCGACCACGGGGTGAGCCACCTCCGGCCCCTCGTCCTTCGGGACGTGGCCGAGGACATCGAGATGCACGAATCCACCGTGAGCCGGGTGACGACGGGCAAGTACATGGAGACGCCCCAGGGGGTCTTTAACTTCAAGTACTTCTTTCACTCTGGCCTTGGATCTGTCGGAGGAGGCAATACTTCCTCCGTTTTGGTCAAAGAGAAAATCCGGACCCTCATCGACGAGGAGGACAAGCGCAAGCCCTTCACCGACCAGCAGGTCGTCGACCGCCTCCACGAGAGCGAGGTCATCATCGCCCGGCGCACGGTGACGAAATACCGCAAGGAGCTGCGCATCCCCTCGGCGAGCCGGCGGCGGCAGTTTCACTAAGGCGGACCGCGATTTCTTGACAGATCGGCGCGGAGGGATGAGATTTGAACAGGGAAATGTTGAATAATTTATGGAATCTGTGGGGAGGCGTCTATGGAATTCCGACTGACGGGCAGAAACCTCGAGTTGGACCCTGACCTGCGCTCGGCGGCCGAGAGCATGGCCGAGAGCCTGGAGGAGGAGTTCGAGAGACTCACATCGGTCAACATGACGCTCAGCAGGGAGAAATACCGCCAAATCGCCCAGGTGGAGGTTCACCTGCCGGGGGGGCGCTATGTGGCCCGCGAGGAGTCGGCCGACATGGTGATCTCCATGGAGCAGGCGGCGAAAAAAGTGGCCGTCCAGGTTCGCAAATTGATGGATCGGCGGATGGACATCAAGCGCCAGGGCCCGGTTCCGGTCCCCGGCGAGGAGTCCGGCGCTGAGGAATGGGGTGAGGGGGAAGAGGAGAGGCCCGAATAAAACGCGAATTCCGGTCTCCGCCCCCCTCGGAATCGGGGCCGGAGATGGGCTATAATGTCAGGGTGCGGGGCGGCATGCCGCCCCCTGCCTTTTTGAGACGAGAATACCCCAGTGGGAGCCTCCCGGCGGCCGGGAGAGGCGAGCCGGGGGGGGCGGGCCAGACGAAGCGGGAGGGCGCCTCGACCGAAGGCGGCCCGCGCCCTGCGCACCGGCCCTCCCGCCGCGCTCTGCGAGGCGGGGCGCGCCCCCGCCCTCGGCCCCATGGCCCGGCGCCCGGGGGAGATATGCTTCCATGCCCCGCCCGCTCCATCGCCCTGCGGCGACTTCGCCCCCGGGCGGCTCACGCCTCACGCCCCGCGCCAGCGTTGTTACGGGATGAACCTGGGATGAATCTGAGATGAGCCAGATATCGGTGGGCCGGCTTCTGGAGGAGTTGGGCGAGGAGCTGCACCTCGAGGTCCTGGCCGGAAGGGGAGGGCTGGATCGCGCGATCAGCGACACCCGCCTCCAGAAAAACGGCCTCGCGCTCACGGGCTTCCTCCCCTCGGTCCACCCCGAGCGCCTTCAGGTGTGGAGCACCACCGAGGTGAGCTACCTAACGGATCTTCCCCCCGGCGAGCAGGCGAAGGCGGTCGAGGGGCTCTTCGCCCTCCCGCTCTGCGCCGTCCTGGTGACGGGCGGCCTCGCGCTGCCCGACGTGGCGGTCGAAACGGCCGGCCGCGAAGGCCTCCCCCTCCTGCGCTCACAGCTTCCGGGCGAGGAGGTCTTCCCCCGGCTCCTGTTCTATCTGGAGCGCCACCTCGCCCCCCACGCCCGCCTCCACGGCGTCCTGGTCGATCTCTACGGCGTGGGCGTCCTCATCCAGGGGAAGAGCGGCATCGGCAAGAGCGAGTGCGCCCTCCACCTCGTCACCCGGGGCCACCGCCTCGTCGCCGACGACGTGGTGGACATCCACCTCCACGACAACAAGCTCATCGGCCGCAGCCCCGACCTCCTCAAGCATCATATGGAGGTGCGCGGCCTGGGCGTGCTGAACCTGAAAGACCTCTTCGGCGTCGTCGCCATCCGCTACGAGAAGGACGTCGACATGATCGTCGAGCTGCGCAGCTGGAGCCTGGACGCGCCCTTCGACCGCCTCGGCCTCGACGTGGAGACGAAGGAGTTGCTCGGCCACCCCCTCCCGCTCGTCAGCATCCCGGTCGCCCCGGGGCGCAACGTCCCCACCCTCATCGAGATCGCCGCCCGGAACCAGCTGCTGCGCCAGATGGGCTACTTCTCGGCCGAGGAGTTCAGCGCCAACCTGACGGCCCAGATCGCCCTCGAGAGCGTCCAGGAGCCGCCGAAGGGGGAGAAGGCGTGATCGGCCTGGTGGTGGTCGGCCACGGGGATTTGCCCCAGGCCCTCCTGGGGGCCGCCGAGTCCGTCCTCGGGGACGTCACCCAGATGCAGGCGATCTGCCTCCGCCCCGACTCGGATCCCAACGCCATCTCGGGCGAGATCGAGGCGGCCATGCGCGAGGTCGACTCGGGCGAGGGCGTCCTCATCATGACCGACATGATGGGCGGCACCCCGACCAACGCGGCCCTGGCCATGCTGAACCATCCCAACGTCGAGGTCGTCACCGGGGTGAACCTGCCGATGCTGTTGAAAATGCCCTTTCTCAAAGACAAGACCGTCCGCGAGGCGGCCGAGTTTCTCGTCGGCTACGGCCGGCGCAACCTCGCCCAGCCGGCCGAGATGCTCCGCTCGATCCGCCGGACGGAGGGCAAGGGGAAGGAATGAGCGCCGCCGAGCGAAGCGCCCGAATCTGCAACGTCCTGGGCCTCCACGCCCGGGCGGCGGCCGTCTTCGTGCGCCTCTCCACCTCCTTTGAGTCCGAGATCTTTCTCTCCTGCCGCGACCTCGAGGTGAACGGGAAGAGCATCATGGGCGTCATGATGCTCGCCGCCGGCAACGGGAGCGAGCTCCAGATCCGGGCCGAGGGGCCGGACGCCGGGCCCGCCGTGGAGGCCCTCTCCCGGCTGGTGGAGGATCGCTTCGGCGAGGAGCAGTGATGCCCGAGTCCTCGACATTCCGCCTCCGGGGCCTGGGGGCCTCCGCCGGAATCGCCATCGGCGAGGCCTTCGTCGTGAGCGCCCGCCACAAGAGGTTCCCGCGCCTCCTCCTCCCGGCCGATCGCGTCGAGGGCGAGGTCGAGCGCCTGGATGGGGCCATCGTCGCCGCGCGCGCCGAGATCGCCGCCATCCGCAAGGAGGCGGCTCCCCGCCTCGGGGAGGACCACCTCTACATCCTCGACGCGGGCCTCATGCTGCTGAGCGATGAGATGCTCATCGGCGAGGCCCGCGGCCGCATCCGCCGCTCGCGCTACAACGCCGAGTGGGCCGTCATGGACGCCGCCGAGCATTTCTCCCACGTCTTCGACGGGATGGACGACGCCTACTTCCGAGACCGGCGGGCGGACGTCCTCCAGGCCGGAGAGCGCATCCTGCGCCACCTGACGGACTCCCCCTTCGACCCCGCCAAGGAGGATTTCGGCGGGCCCGGCATCATCGTGGCCTACGACCTCACCCCGGCCGACACGGTCGCCCTCGCGCGCGAGCGCGTCCTGGGAATCCTCACCGACATAGGCGGGCGCACCTCCCACACCGCCATCATGGCCGAGGCCTTGGGCCTGCCCGCCGTCCTGGGCGCCGGGGAGGCGACCCGCCAGATATCGAGCGGGGATCGGCTCATCCTCGACGGGCGGGCCGGGCTGGTCATGGTCAACCCCGGCGAGGAGGAGCTCGCGGCCTATGAGTCGGATCGCCAGGACTGGATCCGCCTCCGCCGGCAGGCCCGCTCGGAGGCCGCCGCGCCCGCCGCCACCGAGGACGGGGTGCGAATCACGATCAGCGCCAATCTCGAGTACGCCGAGGAGGTCGAGTCCCTCCAGGACTTCGGCGTCGAGGAGGTGGGCCTCTACCGCTCCGAGCACCTCTACTTCAACCGGCGCGACCTGCCGGACGAGGAGGAGCACTACGCCCTCTACCGCCGGCTCGCCGAGACCCCCGGGCTGCGGAGCGCCATCGTCCGGACCCTGGACCTGGGGAGCGACCGGGAGACCCCTCTCTTGGGGCTTGGGGGGGGGGAGGAGCCCAACCCGGCGCTGGGGTTGCGCGCCCTGCGCCTCTCCCTGCGCCGGCGCGACCTCTTCAAGCGCCAGCTCCGGGCCATCCTCCGGGCCTCGGCCCACGGCGGCCTCCACCTCATGTTTCCCATGGTTTCGGGGGTGGAGGAGGCCCGCGAGGCCCGGGCCCTGCTGGATGAATGTCGGGAGGAGCTCCGGGCCGAGGGGAAGCCTTTCTCCGCTCGACTCCAGCAGGGCGTCATGATAGAAACACCGGCGGCTGCCATCTGCGCCGATCTGCTCTGCCGGGAGGCGGACTTCCTCGGTGTGGGCAGCAACGACCTGGTGCAGTACACCCTGGCCGTCGATCGGGGGAACGAGCAGGTCGCCCACCTGTACGAGCCGCTTCATCCGGCCGTGCTTCGCCTGCTCCACGGACTCGCCCGCACGGCCGGGGAGGCGGGGGTCCCGATCCACGTCTGCGGCGAGATGGCCAGCGACCCGGCCGCCGCCCTCGCGCTCCTGGGGCTGGGATTCCGCTCGCTGAGCATGACGCTGTCCAAGGTGGCGGACGTGAAGCGCGCCGTCCGCGGCGCCACGATGGAGAATCTCGAAAGCCTGGCCGCCGCGCTTCTCAAGTGCGAATCGGCCGAGTCGGCCCGGGCGGTCCTGGAGGAGGCCCGCAAGGGGATCGGAGAAAAAAGCCTGCGGGCCCGGCCCGCCGTTTGAACCTGCATCAGGAGAGGGTGAATGTCTTCCAACAGCAGCGGTGATTTCATCTTCACCTCCGAATCGGTGTCCGAAGGGCATCCGGACAAGATGGCCGATCAGGTGAGCGACGCCATCCTGGACGCTATTTACACCGAGGACCCGACCGGGCGCGTGGCCTGCGAGACCCTCCTCACCACGGGCATCGTCTTCCTGGCGGGTGAGATCACGACCACGGCGGCCTACGACGCAAAAGAGATCGCGCGCGCGACGATTCGGCGAATCGGCTACGACAACGCCGAGTACGGCTTCGATTGCAACACCTGCGCCATCGTGACCGCGATCGATCGCCAGTCGCCCAACATCTCCCAGGGCGTGACCGCGGGCGAGGGCCTGCACAAGGAGCAGGGGGCGGGGGACCAGGGCATGATGTTCGGCTTCGCCTGCCGCGAGACAGAAGAGCTCATGCCGCTGCCGATCACCCTCGCCCACAAGCTGGTGCGCCGGACGACCGACGTCCGCCGCGACGGGACGCTCCCCTACCTCCGGCCCGACAGCAAGAGCCAGGTCACGATCCGCTACAAAGGGGGGAAGCCCGTCGGCATCGAGAACGTGGTGATCTCGGCGCAGCACTCCGAGGAGGTGACGCTCGACCGGATCCGCAAGGACATCATCAAGCACGTCATCGAGCCCACCATGCCCAAGGGAATGCTCTCCTCCGCCACCACCTACTTCGTCAATCCCACCGGGGTCTTCATCATCGGCGGCCCCATGGGGGACACCGGCCTCACCGGCCGGAAGATCATCGTGGACACCTACGGCGGCTACAGCCGCCACGGCGGCGGCGCCTTTTCGGGCAAGGATCCCTCCAAGGTCGACCGCTCGGCCGCCTACATGGCCCGCTACATCGCCAAGAACGTGGTCGCGGCCGATCTCGCCGACAAAGCCGAGGTCCAGCTCGCCTACGTCATCGGGGTGGCCGATCCCGTCTCGGTCCTGGTGGATGACTTCGGAACGGGGAAGGTGGACAAGGCCAAAATCTCCGGCGCCGTGCGCGAGGTCTTCGGCCTCAAGCCCCAGGAGATCATCGAGGACCTCAAGCTCCGGCGGCCCATCTATCAAAAGACGGCCGCCTACGGCCACTTCGGCCGCAACGAGCCGGAGTTCACCTGGGAGTTCACCGACAAGGCGGCCGACCTGCGCAAGGCGACCGGCGTCTAGCCCGCCCGAAGGGCGCACACCGAAACGAATCGCGTTTTTTTTGACCTTCTCCGGAGGAACGATGGATTTCGACATCAAAGACAAGGGGCTGGCCGGCAAGGGCGCCCTGCGGATGGAATGGGCGGGCCAGAGCATGCCCGTGCTCTACAAGATTCAGGAGAGGTTCCGCAAGGAGAAGCCCCTCGAGGGCGTGCGGATCGGCGCCTGCCTCCACGTGACGTCCGAGACGGCGGTCCTCATGCAGACCCTCGCCGCCGGGGGCGCCGAGGTCCGCCTGTGCGCCTCCAACCCGCTCTCCACCCAGGACGATGTGGCCGCCACCCTGGTCGAGAACGAGAACATCCCCACCTTCGCCATCAAGGGCGAGGACAGGGACACCTATTTTCGCCACCTCAAGGCCGTCCTCGACGGAAAGCCCAACATCACCATGGACGACGGGGCCGACCTGGTGACCGAGATCCTCACGAAGCGCAAGGAGCTGATTCCCGGCATCATCGGCAGCACCGAGGAGACGACGACGGGCGTCATCCGCCTGCGCGCCATGGAGAACGAGGGCGTCCTCACCTTTCCCGTCGTCGCCGTCAACGACGCCGAGACCAAGCACCTCTTCGA
>JAZGDQ010000439.1:0-3344 GCA_036477985.1 bacterium | reverse complement strand
GGGCGCCGGGGCGTCGGGGTCCGACTCCCGGTCGGGGTCCGACTCCCGAAGGGCCCGCTTGAGAATCTTTCCGTTCGCGTTCTTGGGCAGCTCCTCCACGAACCGCACGGCGGCGGGAACCTTGTAGCCGGCCAGGCGGTCGGCGCAAAAGGCGCGAATCTCCTCCTCCTCGGCGGCGGCGCCGGGCCGCAGGACGACCGCCGCCCGGGGAACCTCGCCGAAGATGCGGTCGGGCACGCCGTAGAGGGCGGCCTCCATCACGGCCGGGTGGGTGTAGAGGACATCCTCGACCTCCTTGCTGTAGATGTTCTCGGCCCCGCGGCAGATCATGTCCTTCTTGCGGTCCATGATGTAGCACCACCCCTCTTCGTCGCAACGGGCCAGGTCCCCGGTGTGGAACCATCCCCCCCGCATGGCCTCGGCCGTCGCCTCCGGATTGTTCCAGTAGCCCGCGACGACGTTGGGCCCCCGGGCGCAGAGCTCGCCCACCTCGCCGGGCGGCAGGGGATTGTCCTCCTCGTCCACCACCCGCAGCGCGCACCCGGGCGCGCACCTGCCCACCGAGGCGGGCTTGGCGAGGGCCATGTCGTCGGGGTGGAAGGTGACCATCCCGCTCGTCTCGGTGAGGCCGTAGAGCTGGATGGCCTCGGCCGCGGGCCAGCGCGCCTTGATCCCCCGGATGGTCTCGGGCGCGATGGGCCCGCCCCCGTAGGAGGCCACCCGGAGGCAGTCCATGTCGTAGCCGGCGCAGCCCTCGTCCATGAGCATGAGGACGAAGACGGTGGGCGCGGCGATGAGATAGCTCACCCGGAACTTCTCGATGAGGCGCATCACCTCGGCTGTCTTGTAGCGGGGCATGAGGACGCAGGAGGCCCCCACGTAGGCCATGGCGATGAGCTGGCTCGTCAGCCCCGTCACGTGGAAGAGGGGGACGGCGATCAGGGTGCGGTCGGCCGCGGTGAAGCCGTAGACGGCCTCGCAGTTCCTCCCGTTGACGAGAACGTTCCGGTGGGAGATGACCGCCCCCTTGGGAAGGCCGGTGGTGCCCGAGGTGTAGCAGATCGAGAGAACGTCGTCCGGGGCGGCGGCCTCTTCGGGCTCATCCTCCTCCCCCGCCTCCAGGAGGGCGGCGAAGGGGCGCACATCGGGGGGCAGGCTCCCCTCGCCCACCCAGATCACCTCGCGCAGGGCCGGAAACGCCTCCCGGCGGGGGGCGAGGGCGGGCCAGAACTCCTCCTGCGCCACCAGGAAGCGGGCGCCCGAGTCGGCCAGGATGTAGGCGAGCTCGCGGGGGGTGAGCCGGGTGTTGAGCGGGACGGTGACGGCCCCCAGCTTCGCCGCCCCGCAATAGGCGACGGCGAACTCGGGGCGGTTCCCCATGAGGAGGGCGACGCGGTCCCCCCGCCCGACGCCGAGGCGGGCGAGGCCCGAGGCCGCCCGGTTGGCCGCCGCGTTCAGCCCGGCGTGGGTGAGGAGGCGATCTTCTTCCGAGAGGCGGTCTTCACCCGCGCCGCCCGCCGCCTCGCCCAGTCCGGAGGCGCCGCCCCCTGAGCCCGAGGCGCCGCCTCCTGAGCCCGAGGCGCCGCCTCCCGGCGGGGCCTCCCAGAGGAGGGCCGCCTCCCCGGGCCGGCGGGAGGCATTCTCCCTAATCATCTGCCCGAACGTCTCGAAGCGAACGGGGGGGCACCACTCGGCCGCCATGGCCTTCCCCTCAAATGCGCCCGCCGCCCGCCGCGGTCCAGGGCGCGGGACGGCTCAGCGCCTCCTCTTCCCCTTCGTGTTTTTCCTTTCCCTCTCGGCCTTCCGCCTCTCTTCCACCCGCCGGAAACCATCGAGCGCATCGCCCTGGCTCTCGAGCTTCTCCTCCATCTTGGTCTTCTCGGCCTTGAAGGCCGCGATCTCCTTCTCCCTCTCCTCCAACTCCTCGCGCAGGGGCGCGAGCTGGGCGGCCTGCTCCTCGAGCCGCTCCCGCTCCTTGACCCATCCCCTGGCGTCCCGGTCCGACCCGCCCAGGCGGACACGCAGCGCCCGCCTCTCCCGCTCCAGGAGGTCGATCCGATTCCGCAGGCTCTCGATCGCGCCGTCGCGGTTCAGGATATCGGTGCGAAGCTCCTCGATCTGCTTCTTTCGGGTCCGAATCCGAAGTCGCAGGGTGAAGGTCTCGTTGTTCTTTCCGCTCAGCTCCTCGCGCAAGGGCCCCAGGGCGGAAACCCGCACCTGGAGCTCCCCCCCGAGCTTTCGGATGATCCGGTCCTTCTCCCGAACCTGCTTGTGGAGGGAATAGATCCGCCCGGCAAGAGCGACGCCCAGGGCCACGATCCCCACCATGAGGATCGTAAAAAACCGGGACGACATCATCCGGCGCCTCCCGGGCGGAGGACGCTCCGCACCCGCCCCCTCCGGAGGGGAGGGAGGCCGTAGCGGCGGGCGGTGGATGCGATCATACCATCAGCCCCCCCCATCTCCGAAACCGGCGCGGGGAGATGGGGGCGGTGAGGGCCGGGCCTCCCCGGGCGCCCGGCCCGGAGCGCCTTCTTTGGACATTCCCCGTCCTATGCTAGGGTGAAAGCTCTTCGCCACCCCCATAAGAGGAGAGCCGAAGGTTGCCCGCCTACACGGACACCGAGGCCGTCCGGGCCTCCCTCGCCGCCCAGGACTACATCGCCTCCCCCGAGATCTGCACCGCCCTCTTCCTCGCCGAGGGGCTGGGCAAGCCCATCCTCGTCGAGGGGCCCGCCGGCGTGGGCAAGACCGAGCTCGGGAAGGTCTGGGCCGCCTCGACGGAGCGCCGGATGATCCGCCTCCAGTGCTACGAGGGGCTCGACGAGGCCAAGGCGCTCTACGAGTGGGAATACGCCAAGCAGATGCTCTACACCCAACTCCTGCGCGAGAAGCTCCAGCAGGTGCTCTCCGACGCCCGGACCCTCACCGAGGCGGCCGACCGCATCGCCCGCGAGGAGAACGTCTTCTTCTCCGAGCGCTTCCTCCTGGAGCGGCCCCTCCTCCAGGCCATCCGCGCCGAGGAGCCCGTCCTCCTGCTCATCGATGAGATCGACCGGGCCGACGCCGAGTTCGAGGCCTTCCTCCTCGAGGTGCTGAGCGATTTCCAGATCTCCATCCCCGAGTTGGGCACCATCCGCGCCGTGCGGCCCCCGGCCGTCATCCTCACCTCGAACAACACGCGCGAGCTCTCCGAGGCCCTCAAGCGCAGGTGCCTCTATCTCTTCATCGGCTACCCCTCGGTTGAGTCCGAGCTCGAGGTGGTCCGCCTCAAGGTGCCCGGCCTCTCCCCCGAGCTGGCGCGCCAGGCCGTCGAGCTCGTCCAGAAGCTGCGGGGGATGGAC
>JAZGDQ010000438.1:0-2911 GCA_036477985.1 bacterium | reverse complement strand
ATCCGCCCGCCTAGGCGGGGATGATCCAGAGCTTGCGCTCTTGGGGAATGAGGGGCTCCCATCCCCTCCGGGTGACGACGACGGTTTGCTCGATCTGGGTCCCCCCCACCCCGAAGACGGCGCAGGGGTTCTCGACGCAGATCGTGGCGCCCTCCTCGAGGGGGATGTCGCTCGTCGGGGGCAGGAAGGCGCTCTGGACCGGGGAGGGGTCGGCGAGCACGTAGGGGAGCTCGCGCGCCTCGAGGCCCACGGCGTGGCCGGCGAAGTTGCCGTTGTGGGCGGGCAGGCCGGCGGCGCGCGTCTCCTCCAGGGCGGCGCGGTGGATCTTCGAGGGAAGCGCGCCGGGGCGCACCTCCTCGAGCGCCGCCCGGTGGCCCAGCTCGGTGGCCCGCCACATGTCGAGCTGCGCCCGGGTGGGCTCGCCGACCACCCCGCCCCACCCGGTGTCCGCCGTGTAGCCGTTCAGGAGGAGGCCGGCGTCGAACTTCCACATCTCCCCCTTTTGGATCTTCTTCTCCGTCGGGGGAAGGATGCCCACCGAGCGGCGGCCCGAGCCGAAGTGATACCAGCGCCACATCCCCCCGCCCTGGGCCGTCTCGCGCCGGAAGACGGCGGCCACCTCGCCCTCGGCGGCCCCGGCGGCGACGGCCGCGGCCGCGGCCGTGCAAGCGGTCTCGTTCAGGGCGGCGGCGGCCCGCAAGGCATCGATCTCGTCCGGCGTCTTGACCATCCGGATGAGGCGGAACAGGTCGCTCGCCTCGAGGATCTCGGCCCCGGGCAGCGCCTCCTCGATCCGTCGCCGCACGGGGGACATCACCCGCTCCTGGTCGAGCGCAAGGCGGCCCTTATCGAGCCCGCGCTCGCGCAGGGCCTGAGCGAGGGCGGCGGCGGGGCTCCCCTCCCGGCGCGCGTCGTCGTTCACCAGCCCGAGGAGGGTCTCCTCCTCGGGGCTCTCGGGGGCGGAGCCGGGCGGCTGCACCAGGGCGCTCTTGCCGCCGAAGGTGTAGCACTCGCGGATCCAGGACTGCTGGGCCGAGACGTAGGTGACCTCCTGGCCGGGGACGACGAGGGCGGGCGAGGTCCCCTCGTCGAGGGGGAAGAGGGCGAACATGTGGACCGAGTAGGCGTAAACCTTCACGGCCCAGTCCACCGTGCCGGCGAGGTAGGTCAGGTTCTCGGGCGAGCTGGCGATGAGGGCGTCCACCCCGTGCTCCCGCATCAGGCCGCGCGCGCGCTCGACGTTGAGATACATCCGCTCCTCCTCCGCTCCGATTCCGGAACGCGCTAGAGGGGCATCGAAACCCCGAGCCCCTCGGCCAGACCGGCCACCTCGTCCCACACCCGCTCCTCGATGGGCGCCCCCTCGCGCAGGCGCCGCTCCCGCTCGGCGAAGCCGCGCTCGCCGGGGATGCGGACACCGCCCGCCCCCTCGGCCTGGCGCGAGCCCTTCAGCTCCTCGATGTGGGCGCTCACGGCCCGGCGGAACACGGCCGGATCCCCGAAAGCGGCCGGGTCGATGGCGACGAAGAGGTCTCCCTTGTCGTAGCGCCCGCTCCGCACGGCCGCCCCCAGCGGCTTTCCCACCTTCGCCCCCAGAAGGGGACCCGCCAGGAGGCCCAGGAAGAGGTTGAGCCCATAGCCCTTGTGGCCCCCGAAGGGGGCGAGCGCGCCCTGGGCGGCGGCGGCGGCGTCCGTGGTCGGTTGTCCGTCCGGCCCCACCGCGGCCCCCTCGGGCAGCTTCTCCCCGCGCACTCTCGCCTTGAGGACGGTTCCGAAGGCGATCTCGCTCGTGGCGAAGTCGAGGAGGACGGGCGCGTCTCCCTCCGTGGGCAGGGCGATCGCGAGGGGGTTGGTCCCCAGGAGGCGCTCGGAGCCCCCCAGGGGGTGCACGAGGGGCTGGGTGACGCTCGTGACGATTCCGGCGAGGCCGGCCCTGGCGATGCGCTCGGCGTAGTAGCCCGTCAGGCAGATGTGGTCCCCGTTCACCACGCCGACGGCGCAACAGCCCGCCTTCCTGGCCTTTCGCGCGGCCAGGCTCGCGCCGAAGATGGCGGCCACCGGGCCGAGGGCGCGGCCCCCGTCGACGAGGGCGCTCCCCTCGCGCTCCTCGATGATGCGGGGCCGCGCCTGCGGATCGATTCTGCCGCTCCGGATCCGCTCGAGCATGTCGGGCAGACGGAGAAGGCCGTGCGATCCGTAGCCGCGCAGGTCGGCCTCGATGAGCACGTCCGCCGTCGCCATGGCGGCCTCCCCCCCGCAGCCCGCCGCCGTCAGCAGGCGCTCCATCAGATCGCGCAGGGCGTCGGCGTTCACGATGCGCGTGGAATCGTCACCCATGAGGCGCTCTCATCCCTTTCCGGCAGGATTCAGGGAAAAATTCGGGCGAAGCCTTCCGAACGCCGAGTCCGGCCCCGGACAAACGGCGCCTCTACAAATCGGGGTTGGGCGCGGCCGTGGTGGGGCGGTTGACCCGCATCATCCAGCAGTAGATCTCGATGCGGTTCCCGTCCGGATCGAGGAAGTAAAAGGCGTGGCTTCCGCTTCCGCCCACGAAACTTTCCCCGTCCGTCCCCTCGGGGCCGTGGACGTAGGGGCCGGCGACGAGTTCGACCCCCAGCTTGCGGACGTGGGCGAGGGCGTCGAGCCAGTCCTCCCGCGAGGCGGTCTCGAAGGCGATGTGGTGGACGCCGTTGTCCCTGCGGGCCGCCGAGTCGCCGGTGTAGAAGCCGGCGCGGTCGGCGTCCTCGGGCGCCTCGAAGAGGACGAGGTTGTGGTGCATCTCCTCGCAGCGCATGAAGCAGATCCGCCCGTCGAAATCGGGCGGCCCCCAATTTCCCGTAAGCTTGAGGCCCAGGACCTCCCGGTAGAATTTCAGGGACCGGTCGGTGTCGGTCACGTGGATGCCGACATG
>JAZGDQ010000437.1:0-5767 GCA_036477985.1 bacterium | reverse complement strand
CCCTTCCTCCCATCCTGCGGGAGATGGCGCGCCGGGGGGTGCTGATGGAGCCGACCAGCGCCGTGCCCTTCGCGGGCGCCGAGGCGCTCGCGCGCGCGGGGAAGCTGGCGGGCCTCTCCACCGTCGTCATCCCGGTGACGGGCCACGGCCTCAAGGCGGCGGACAAGCTGGAGAAGATTCTGGGGGAGGCTGAGCCTCAACGGGGAGGCTGAGCCTCGGCAGGCAGGCTGAGCCTCGGCAGGCAGGCGCAGCCCCGAGCGGGGGAGGCTGAGCCTCGGCGGGTAATTCGCAGGCCCAGCGGGGGAGGCGCAGAGCCCCCGCCTCATCCCCCCTTCTTGATGGACGCTTCGAGCAGCCCGAGCGCCGCCGCCGCGAAGGCCCACATGTTCTTCACCCGATCGGCGTGGCCGGTCTCGAGGATGAGCGCATCCTCCACAGGGCCCGCGACGGCGACGACCGCGTGCCCGGCGTCGTAGCCGTACCGGCTGCCGGCCGGCCCGGCGGCGCCGCTCTCGCCCACGCCCCAGACCGCTCCCAGGTGATCGCGCGCGACGCGGGCCAGGCGCAGGCCGAACTCCTCGGCGCCGGGCTGGAGGCCCTCGAAGGCGTCCTTCGGAATCGAGAGGAGCGCGCCCCGCGAGGCGTGGGTGTAGACCACCCCCCCGCCCAGGAAATAGGCCGAGGCGCCCGGGACGGCCAGCAGCGCCGCCGAGATGAGCCCGCCCGCCGAGGATTCCGCGACCGCGACCGTCTGCTCCCGCTCCTTGAGGAGCGCTCCGACGGACTGCGCCATCGAGCCGAGATCCACCATGCCTTCCTCCTTGTGCGCGATTCGTGCGGATGGGGCGGCCGGGCGCTGCGCTCCCCCGCCCCGCAAGTCACGCCCGCTCGAAAACGGATGTCCCCCCTGAATCCCACTCTTTCGTTTCGGGCGCAACCCCGGAGCGGGGCCGTGTGAAAAAGACGCCGGGCGGAATCCCAGACACTCACTTCCGGCGCGCTGTCTTCACCATATCCTGGAGGATGGATTCGGTCAGGGCGCCGGGGAAGAGCCGGTCGCCGATGATGAAGGCGGGGGTTCCCCGGATGAAAAGCGCCCGGGCGAGGGCGTGGTTCCGCTTGATGGCGGCCTCGATGTCGGGCGATTTCATGTCCTCCTTGAGGCGGGCGGTGTCGAGGCCCACCGAGGCGGCGACCCGGAGGAGGTTGGACTCGCTCAAGGCGCCCTCGACGCGCATGAGGGATTTGTGGAAGGGGAGGTACTTCCCCTGGCCGCGCGAGGCGAGCGCGGCCCGGGCGGCGAGAGAGGAGTTGGGCCCGAGGATGGGGAACTCCTTGTAGACGATCCGCAGTTTGGGGTCTCGCTCCAGCGCCTTGTCCACGACGGGAGCGACGCGGCGGCAGAAGCCGCACTGGTAGTCGAAAAACTCGACGATGGTGACGTCCCCCTCGGGATTTCCGCCGACGGGGGAGTCGGGGTCATGAAAAATCTCCGCGCGCCGCCGCCCGATGGCGCCCTTGGCCTTCTCCCGCCGGTCCGCCTCCTTCTTCTCTTCGAGCGCCCGCATGCTCTCGACGAGCACCTCGGGGTTTTGCAGGAGGTAGTTGCGGACGATCCGCTCGATCTCCTCCTTCGAGCGCGGCTGGCTTTGCGCCTTCGTCTTCTCCTCCTCGCGGGAGCACCCCGAAACCGTCACCGCCGCCGCGAGCAGGGCCGCGCCCAGGAGAAAGACGAGCCGGCGAACGGGCGGCGCGGGGCGATTTTCCCGATCCTCCGAACCTTTCGCGAACATATTCATCCTCTCCGCCGCAAGGCGCCGAAATTCGCGCGGGTTTCGCCGCGCGAACGAATCTCCCCCAAGGCGATGGGGAATGGATGCATTTTACCCGAAATGACTCGGCTTGGCACCGGAAGAATCCTCAGGCCGCGGCGACCCGGACGGCCGCGGGGTCCACCGGGCAAGGAAGCATCCCCGGGCGGAGGGGCCGGGCGGAGAGCCGCCGCCAGGGGGAGGGCCGCCGCCGGGGCGAAATGTGGTATGAGGAGGGGAGCAGACATCAAGGCCGCGGCGCAGCTCCGGGCAGCATATGGTTCCGCTCAGCGGACGGCGCCGCTCAGCAGACGGTTCCGCTCAGCGGCGGCGGGGGATACTCCGGTATCCCCCTTTTTCCCGCCCGGACCCCGCTTCCCGCCCGGGACCCGCTTCCCGCCCGGGACCGGCGCAGAGTCCCCGAAAGGACGCAAGGATGAACCCGGAATACCGAATCGGGGTGGACGTGGGCGGCACCTTCACCGACCTCGTCGTGGCGGACGCGGCGGGCCGCCTCGTCTGCCTGGCCAAGGCCCCCTCGCGGCCCCAGGGACCCGAGGAGGGGGTGATGGAGGCGCTCGCACGCGCCGCCGCCGCCCTGGGGCTCACCGTTCCCGCCCTTCTCGGATCGTGCGCGCGCTTCGTCCACGGCACGACGGTGGCGACGAACGCCCTCCTCACCCGGAAGGGCGTGCGGGTGGGGCTCCTCGTCACCCGGGGTTTTAGGGATTCGCTGGCCATCCGGCGGGGCTTCCGCGAGATGGTGTGGGACCACCGGGCGCCCAACCCCCCTCCCCTCGCCCCGCGCCATCTGCGCCTGCCGGCGGGGGGGCGGATGGACCGCGCGGGCCGGGAGATCGCCCCCCTCGATGAAGAGGATGTTCGCCGCGCCGCCCGTGTCTTCGCCCGCGAGGGGGTGGAGGCGGCCGCCGTCTGCTTCTTCAACGCCTACCTGAACGGCGCCCACGAGGAGCGGGCCGGGGAGATCCTCCGCGAGGAGGCGCCCGGCCTCTCCGTCGTCCTCTCCTCGCGCGTCGCGCCCATCATCGGGGAGTATGAGCGCTCCTCGACCGCCGCGGTGAACGCCTTCATCGCCCCGGGGACCATCACCTACCTGAGCGCCCTCGAGAGCGTCCTCCGCGGCCAGGGATACGAAGGCCCCCTCCTCTTCGTGCAGAGCAACGGGGGGATGGCGACGGCCGGGCACTGCCGCCTCCTCCCGGCCGCCCTCGTCCTCTCGGGCCCTGCGGCGGGCGCCTCGGCGGGGCGCATCTACTCCGCCGCCTGCGGGGCCGGGGACTCCGTCTTCTTCGACATGGGGGGGACGAGCTGCGACGTCACCCTCTTGCGCGGGGGGCGGCCCGGGATGGTCGATCACTCGGCGGTGGGGGGCTACCACGTCTCCCTCCCCGCCGTCGAGGTCCACACCATCGGGATGGGCGGGGGCGCCCTCGCCTGGGTGGACGCGGGAGGGGGGCTGCGCGTGGGGCCCGAGAGCGCGGGGGCGGAGCCGGGCCCGGCCAGCTACGGAAAGGGAGGGGAGCGGCCCACCCTCACCGACGTGCACCTCCTCCTCGGGCGGCTCAACCCCCGGGGTCTGCTGGACGGGGAGCTTCCCCTCGCCGCCGGGGCCGCCGAGGAGGCGCTGGAGCGCCACGTCGCCGCCCCCCTGGGGATCGGGGCGCCCGAGGCGGCCGAAGGGGTGATCCGGCTGGCGAACCGCCAGATGGCCGGCGCCGTCCAGACCATCTGCGCCCGCCACGGCGCCGACCCCCGGCGCATGGCCCTGGTCGCGGGCGGGGGCGCGGGGGGCCTTTCGGCCTCGGCGGTGGCGCGCATCTGCGGCATCTCGCGGGTCATCGTGCCGCGCGAGGCCGCCGCCGCCTGCGCCGTCGGGATGGTGGGGAACGCCGTGCGCTACGACCGGCTCCGCAGCCGGCGGATGCGCCTGGACGAGGCGGAGGCCTCCGACCTCGCACACGAGCTGGAGAGTCTGGGGGAGGAGGCGCGCGCCGAGATCGCCTCGGCGGGCGGGGACCCGGCGGGCTTCACCCTCACCTCGGCCATCGACATGCGCTACCCCGGCCAGGCGTGGCATCTCAGCGTGGAGACGCAAACGCCCCTCGCCGAGGCGCCCGGGGAGATCGCCCGCCGCTTCCACGCCCTCCACGAGGAGACCTACGGGCACCACCGCCCCGGCGAGCCGGTCGAGATCGTCGCCTTCCGGGTGCGGGCCGAGGAGCCCGAGGAGGCCCTCCGCCTGGAAGATCCCCCGGAGGGGGGGGAGGTCCCTGCCCCGGGGGAGGCCCCCGCCTCGGCGGCGCGCCGGGCCGTCTACTTCGAATCCACCGGGCGCTGGGAGGAGGCCGCAATTCACCGCTGGTCGGACCTCCGCGCGGGGGCGGAAATCGCGGGCCCCGCCGTCGTCGAGGAGCCCACCACCACCGTCCTCGTCGAGCCGGGGGACGTCCTGCGCCTCGGGGGCGGGGGCGCCTTCGTCATCTCGCTCGGGGAGGCGGCCGGTGAAGAGGGGGAGCCCCCCGCCCCGGGGGAGGCACCCGCCTCGGAGGAGGCACCCGCCTCGGGGGCACGCGCGGAGGCGGCCTCCCAGCGGGAGGCCACCCTCGACCCCGTCACCCTCGCCATCCTCCAGCAGCGCCTCGACGTCGTCGCGCGCGAGATGGGGATCATCATGCAGCGCACGGCGCGCTCGACCATCTTCAGCGAGGCGCACGACTTCTCCTGCTTCCTCACCGACCCGGAGGGCCGCCTCGTCTCCCAGGCCGACGGCCTGCCCATCCACACCGGGAGCGGGGGCTTCGCCGTGCGCGGAATCATCAAGGCCTTCGGAGAGACCATCGCGCCGGGCGACCTCTTCCTCCTCAACGACCCCTACATCGGCGGGGGGAACCACCTGCCCGACTGGACCGTCATCGCCCCCGTCTTCGAGGGGGGCGGCCTGTGCGGCTTCGTCTGCAACCGGGCCCACCAGGTGGACGTGGGGGGCGGCGTCATCGGCACCTACAACTCCGAGGCCAGCGAGATCTTCCACGAGGGCTTTCGGATCACCCCCATCCGCATCCACGAGCGGGACGCGCCGCGCGAGGACATCATCCGCCTCATCCTCTCCAACACCCGGGCGCCCGAGATCATCGCCCACGACTTCGCCGGCATGGTGGGGAGCACGAAGGTGGGCGCGGGCCGCCTCGCCGCCATATGCCGCGAGATGGGGCGAATCTCTCTCCTCGCCGGGTTCTCGGGAATCCTCGACCACGCCGAGGCCCTCATGCGCACCGCGCTCGAGGACATCCCCGACGGCGTCTACACCGGCGAGGAGATCATGAACAACGACTGCTTCGGCCCGGCCGAGGTGCCCGTCCGCCTCACCCTCACCAAGAAGGGGACCGACCTCACCGCCGACTTCACCGGGAGCTCCCCCCAGATTCGCGGCTACAAGAACAGCCCCATCGCCAACACCTGCTCGGCCCTCTACATCGGCCTCTCCTCCCTGGTGGACCCGTCCATCCCCCACAACGAGGGGACCTACCGGCCCGTCCGCCTCATCGCGCCCGAGGGGAGCGTGGTCAACCCCCTGCCCCCCGCTCCCGTCACCTTGTGCACCGTCTTCCCGGCCCACGAGATCATCCAGTGCGTCTGGCGCGCGCTGGCCGACGTTGTTCCCGACCGCGTCTCGGCCGCCTGGGGGAAGCCCTCCTATCCCGTGACGGCGGGCTACGACGCGCGCGGGGAGTTCTTCGTGATGTACCACTGGGGGGCCAGCTCGGCGGCGGGCGCCGTCCGGGGCCGCGACGGCTTCGATCAGATCGGCCTGCTCGGCACCCTGGGCGCCCTCACCATCCCCAACCTGGAGCACTACGAGCAGGTCTACCCGGCCCGCTTCCTGCGCCAGGAGTTCCGGACCGACGGCGGCGGGCCCGGCCGCTGGCGGGGCGGCG
>JAZGDQ010000436.1:0-7903 GCA_036477985.1 bacterium | reverse complement strand
CCCCCTCTCCGGCACCATCCGGGTGAACGAGATCTCGCTGGCGGATTTTACGGCCGAGATCGCCTGGGTGAAGGAGCACAACGGCGGCTCCCTCTCCTGGACGGCCGGCCTCTCGGTCGAGATGGGAGAGGAGAACCGAGATTACTTCGCCTCCCTGCTCACGGCCTTCCTCATCGGCGAACAGCCCAAGCCCACAGACCTCCGGAATCGCTGAGAAGATCCTCCGGCCCCTGGATCGGACGGGCGGATACGCCATAATTGCGCAGGCGTCTTCTCCCTCCAACCCGAGGCCGCCCATAGAGCAAAGCCAGGAAGAGCGCCAATATCCCCGGCACAAAACCCCGCCCGCGGAGGACGGCGCCTCCGTCCTCGTTCTCTACATCCCCGACCTGTCGGAAGAACCCCTGACGCCGGGACGGCTTCCGCCGGGACGGCCTTCGCCAGCAAGCTTACGCTTGGACGGCTTTCGCCGCCCACTCACTTCGGCGGGATGACGGGAAGGAGGACGTAGGCCTCCCGTCCGGGCCCGGTGTGGAGCGTCACCTCGCCGCCGAAGATCGCGGGCGGGCGGTCGCGCGGATCGTCGTGGAGGAAGGGCCCCACGCCCGTGAAGCCGCTCAGCATGACGCTGGGGAGATCGCCCCCGCCCGCGCCGGGATAGACGTAGTCTCTCCCCCGCACGGAGAGGCCGATGCGGTGACCGGGCGGCACGACGATGCAGGGCGGCCAGATTTCGATGTCGAGCTCGACCACCTCGCCCGGCGCGAGCGGCTGCTTCTCGTCGTGGGCGTGGAACGGGCGGTAGGGCAGCGAGCGCTCCGGGTCGAGCTTGCGGTGGGAAGCGCGCAGCCAGCCCTGGGCGACCGGCTTGTGCGGATCGAGCGCCCCCTGAAACGTCACCTCCTTCATGTCGGCCGTGAACACGCGCAGGACGAGGAAGAGGTCGGCGTCCTCGGTCTCCGAGGAGACGAAGAGCTTGGCCGCCGAGGGGCCGGTGATCTCCATCTCCTCCTCGAGCGGCGGGGTGAGGAAAGTCACGCCGTCGCCGAGCCCGGCGTAGGTCACGCTGCCCGCCGTGGCCGGGGGCGCGGCGGTCAGGGTGTGGCCGGCGGGGTCGAGGTAGAGCTTCGTCCACTCCGTCCGCGCGATCGGCCACTCATCCTCGGCCCGCTCGACGAACTTCTCGCCCGGATGGCGCACCAGGAGCTGAACCCGGGGTTGATCCTTCCAGCCCGTGTCCTCGCCTTTTAAGAAGTGCCCGAAGAATTTTTTCTGGAGCGCGACGCCGTAGTCGGTGTAGAACTCGACCCAGTGCTCGCGCCCGTGCATCTCGAGCCACTTCTCCTCGGAGGCGGCGAGCATGAAGCCCTCGACGTTGCCGCGCGGGAAGAGCCCCTGCGCCCCCCAGTTGCCCGAGGAGAGGAAGGGCGTCTTCACCTTCGACCAATCCGGCATCCGCGCCTTCCAGTAATCGTCGTCGAGGGGGTGGGAAAAAATGTCCTCCCCGTAATCGCGCCGGTTGGCCCCCAGCTCTTCTTCGGTGAGCGTCTCGGGCCCCGACACCCAGTCGCCGTTCATGCGGCACCGGTGGCCCCGCGCCCCCAGGCCGTGCTGCCGGGTCACAACGGTGTTCTCGTACCAGGGGGGAACGAACCGGCAGAAGATGCCCCCGTGGAAAGCCATCTCGCGGTACAGATCCACCGCGCCCTCCCACAGGCACATGGCCGCAAGGTGCGGCGGGTCCAGGCAGGCCGCCTGGAACTGGTTCATGGCGTAGTAGGAGATCCCGTTCATGCCCACCTTGCCGCTGCTCCAGGGCCGGGTCCCGGCCCACTCGATGCACTGGTAGACGTCCTGGGTCTCCCGCGGGGACCAGGGGTCGAGGAGGCCCGGCGAGCGGCCCGCGCCGCGCGAATCCACCCGCACGCAGGCGTAGCCGTCGGGCACCCACTTCTCCGGATCCGCCACCTCCCAGACCTGGTATTTGGACGAGGAGCCCGCCGCCACCTCCGGGTAGCGCTCGACCATGACGCCCCATTGATAGGGGTAGCCGTCCGAGAAGTGGAGATACTTGGCGTAGGGGCCGTAGGTCAGGATCACCGGGTGCTTCCCCTCCCCGATGGGCCGGTAGACGTCGGCGCGCAGGACGACGCCGTCGTCCATCTCGATGGGCGCGTCCCAGTCGATCCGCATCCCGTCCCGGATTTCGCTCTTGCCTCCGCTCATCGGTTCCCTCCCTGTCTCGCCGCGCGCAAGCCGCCTACTTCGGCGGGATGACGGGTAGAATGTCATAGAAAATTTGACAAAGGAATTAATTGAGCGACGTTGGTGACACTTCCCCCCCCGGCGCTCGGCTCAGATGGGCCGGAAGAGGACGGCCAGGAGGGCCTCGGCGCGGGCGCGGTCCCCCTCGATCCGCAGCCGCCCGGCCGCCTCCTCGGCGGGGGCCTCCGCCCGCCCGGTCGCCAGGAGGATGAGGCGGCTCGTGGGGCCGAAGAGGGAGGCGGCGAACTCCCTCCCCTCGGCGGGGCAGGGCGCCCCCCTCCCCTCGCGGATCTCGATCCCCCAGGCGCGGGGCGCGTCCGTCGTCTCGAAGCGGAAGGCGCCCTCGAGCCCGGGGTCGGGGGCGAAGTTGTAGAACATGGGAAAGCGCTCGGTCAGGATGTCGCCCGCCGCCCCGAGCGCTTCTTCGTGGAGGGAGGCGCCGGGCGCGTTGCGGATGTCCCATTCGTGGAGGAGGAGCTCGTAGAGGCGCTGGTTCACGAAGTAGCGGATGGCGAGGGTTCCGCGGCGGTGCCACGCGCCCTTTTCCAGATCCTCGGGCCGCAGGGCCTCGTACACCCCGATGAGATCGCGCATTCCCTCCTCGAAGGCCGCCACGCGCTCTTCGTCCGAGAGGGCGGCCAGCTCCTCCATCATCGAGATCCGCGCCTTCTGGAACTCCTCGCGGGTCTCGAGCCCGAAGGGGAGCGCGACCCTCCCCGCCAGGCCGCTCTCGACGACCGACCGGTAGAAGCGCGAGCCGAGGATCATGTGCCCGACCACGTGGGCGGCGCTCCATCCGGGGCAAAAGGAGGGCTTTCGCCAGTCGGCCTCCCCGAAGGCGCGGAACCAGGCGGCGAGGCGCCCGGCCTCCGAGCGGATGAGGGGGATCGCGGGAAGAACGGGGGCTGCCGTCGCCATGCGCGCACTCCTCCTTGCCGAAAAAACCCGGTGTCCCGCCCCGGCCGCCGCCGCATCCCCTCCCGGGCGGGCGCGGAGGAGCGGGTTGCGCTATAACCTCGGAGGCGCCCTCTCCCTCTCCGGGAGAGGGGCCGATGAAAAAGGAGCGCGCGAATGGCCGAGACCATCAGCCTGAACCTGCGCGGGCAGATCTGCCCCGACCCCCTCGTCCAGGTCCAGGACGCCCTGAAGCGGGCCGCCGCCGGCGACGTCCTCGAGGTGGCGGTGGACTACCCCCTCGCCGTGGAGAACATCTCCCGCTGGGCCGAGGGCCAGGGCCACGCCGTCGCCGTCACGCAGAAAGAGGGGGAGTGGGAGATTCGCATCACGCTGGCCTAGCGCCGGCGGAGCGGCCCCGCATCCTCCCTCACCCCTTCGTCCCGACCGCCTCGACGAGGGCGAGCGTCTTTCGCGCGGCGTCCACGATGGGGTAGTCCACCATCCGCCCGTCCACCGTCACGCTCGCCTCCCCGCGCGCCGCCGCCGCCTCGAACGCGGCCGCCACCTCGCGCGCCCGGGCCGCCTCCCCCTCGGTCGGGGTGAAGACCTCGTTCACCGGCCCCACCTGCTTGGGGTGGATGCAGAGCTTGCCGAACATCCCGAGGGCGCGCGCCCGCTCGGCGCTGGCGATCAGCCCCTCCTCGTCCTCGAGGCGGACCCACACCGTGTCGACCGGCCGCCCGCGCCCGCCCGCCCGCGAGGCCGCCGCCACGCGCGCGCGGGGGTAGTCGAGCGAAAACTCATCGCGCGGCCACTCGATTCCCAGATCGTTCGTGTAGTCCCCGGCCCCGAAGGCGAGGAGAAAGGGCCGGCCGCCCACCCCCGCCGCCGCGATCGCATCCGCCCGCTCCACCCCGCGCGCGTTCTCGACGAGGGCGATGAGCGCCACCCCCTCGGGCGCCATCCCGCGCTTCCCCTCTCCCTCGCGCAGGAGCCGGTCGGCCACGAGGACCTGCTCCGGCCCCTCCACCTTGGGCAGCACGATCCCCGCGAGGGGAGGCCGCACGAGGGCCCCGATGTCCTCCGCCCCGCAGGCGGCCGAGAAGCCGGTGACGTCCGCCAGCGGATTCACCCGCACGAAGACGGCCGCCCCGTCCTCCCCGGCGATCCGCCCGACCGCCTCGGGCAGCGCCCGGCGGGTCGCCTCCTTCTCCTTCAGGGGAACGGCGTCCTCCAGGTCGAGGATCACGGCGTCCGCCCCGGCCTTGCCCACCTTGGCGAGAAACCGCTCCCGGTTGCCGGGGGCGAAGAGGAGCGTGCGGAGCGGGCGCAAGAATCCGTCCTCCGGGTCAGGGGCGCGCGGGTGGGTTTTCTCTCACCCCTTTTCCCTCCCCGCGCGGCTCTTGTAAAGGTCCGGGCCTCACTCCCTCACACGGAGTCTTGCTCCTCCGCCGGGAGAAGATCGAGGAGAACGTCGCCCGGGCGAATCTGCGCGCCCGCCTCGGCCCGGACGCGGCCCACCCGCCCGGCGGCCCCCGCCCGGAGGGGATGCTCCATCTTCATCGCCTCGATCACCAGGAGCACATCGCCCGCCGCGACGAGGTCCCCCTCCGAGACGCGCACCTCGATCACCGTTCCGGGAAGCTCGGCGCGCAGCGGGCCGTGCCCGGCGCCTTCACGAGAAGACCCCCCCCCGCTTTCATCCTCGAGCGGGAAGACGGCGCGGCGGCCCGCCACGATCACCTCGGCGCGGCCCCCCTCCGCGGCGCGGGGCCCCGCCGCCGCGGAATCCACCTCCACCCGGACGACGGCGGAGACCACCCGCCCCTCGGTCTCGAAGACGATCAGCCCCCCCTCGCGGCGCAGGAGACGCACCTCCCGGCTCTCCCCGCCGATGCGGATCCGGTGGACCCCCTCCCCCGCCGGGGTGATCTCGGCCTCCCATCCCTCGAAGCGCACCCGGCTCATTCGAGACCTCCCGGGATCCATCCCCCCGGCCGGCTCCAGGGATCCGCCCCGCCCGGCGGCCCGCCGGCGCCCTGCGCATCGCGCGCGCCCTCTCCCTCGCCTGCGCCGCCCCCGCCTCCGCCGCCATCCAGGTGGATGGCCAGCGCCGCCGCCAGGCGGGCGTCATCAAGGCCCTCCTCCGGGGGGCGCCCCTCCCGCAGCCCGGGGTTTTCCGCGAGAAAGCCGGTCGAGATCTCCCCCGCCCGGAAGGCCGGATGGGCCGCCACGGCGGCGAGGAAAGCCTGGTTCGTCCGCGGGCCCGAGATCTGCAGCTCGGCCAGCGCCCCCGAGAGCCTGTCGGCCGCGGTCGTCCGGCTCTCCCCCCAGGCAATGATCTTCGCGAGGAGCGGATCGTACTCGGCGCCCACCTCGGAGCCCGCCGCCACCCCGGCGTCCACCCGCACCCCGCTCCCCCCGGGAAGATGGAGGGCGTCGATCCGCCCGATCTGGGGGAGGAAGCCGCGGGCCGGGTCCTCCGCGTAAAGTCGGGCCTCGATGGCGTGGCCCGAGAAGCGCACCTCCTCCTGGGCGAGGGGGAGCCCCTCCCCGGCCGCCACGCGGAGCTGGAGGGCGGCGAGGTCGAGGCCGGTCACCATCTCGGTCACGGGGTGCTCGACCTGGAGGCGGGCGTTCACCTCCAGGAAGCGGAAGCCGCCCGCGCCCTCCAGGAGGAACTCCACCGTCCCCGCCCCGCGGTAGCGCACCTGCCGGACGAGGCGAAGGGCCGCCTCGCGCATCCCGGCGCGCACATCGTCCGGAAGGCCCGGGGCCGGGCTCTCCTCGATCACCTTCTGGTGGCGGCGCTGGAGGGAGCACTCCCGATCCCCGAGGTGGATGGCGGCGCCCCGGCCGTCCCCCAGGATCTGGACCTCGACGTGGCGGGGCGAGGGGAGAAGCGCCTCCAGGTAGACGCGATCGTCCCCGAAGGCCATCCGCGCCTCGGCCCGGGCCGCGCGGAAGCCCTCCTCCAACCCGGCGGCCTCCTCGACCCGGCGCATGCCGCGTCCCCCGCCCCCCGCCGCCGCCTTGACGAGGAGGGGGTAGCCGAGGCGGTCCGCCTCCCGCGCGAGGGCGTCCCCGTCCTCCGGGCCCGCCTCGCCCGCGGCGGGGATGACGGGAACGCCGGCGCGCGCGGCCGCCTCGCGCGAGGCGATCTTGTCCCCGGCCCAGCGGAGGGTTTCGGGCGAGGGGCCGATGAAGACAAGCCCCGCCTCCTCGCAGGCGGCGGCGAAGGCGGCCCGCTCGCTCAGGAAGCCGTAGCCGGGATGAACCGCCTCGGCGCCGCACGCCTTCGCGGCCTCGAGGATGCGGTCGGCGTTCAGGTAGCTCTCGGCGGGAGGGGCGGGGCCGATGGGGAGGGCCTCGTCCGCCAGGCGCAGGTGGAGGGCGTCCCGGTCGGCCTCGCTGTAGACGACCGCCGCGCGCACCCCCAGCGCCCGGCAGGTCCGGATGAGGCGCACGGCGATCTCCCCGCGGTTGGCGATGAGAATCTTGCGGAACATGGCTCTCCCGGGCGCCTCGGCTCCCTCCGCCCATCTTGGCGGCGGAGCGGGGGAGGCGGGCGTCATCCGTATACGGGAGTCATCAGTATAGAGGCGGGCCGCCAATATAAGGAGGCGCCCTATGGATATAGGGCGCGCTCGAAGAGCGGCCCCATGGATATGGGGCGCGGTCCCCGGCCATGGGGGGTGACACCCGCCAGGGTGGCCCCGCCAGGTGACGCCCGATAGGGCGGCCCCCGATAGGGCGGCCCTCGGCCACAGGGGTGGCCCCACGGCCACCGAAGGCGGCTTCCTGTCATGGGAAATGAAAAGTGAAATTCTTAAATAAATAAAAATTCCACCCACTCCCGGCCCTTCCGAACCCCCCGAATCGTCGCAGAGTAAAAAAAATTCCCGCAGTGAACCCCTGGGGCCGCCCTCCGGACCTCGCCCCGGAAAACCCCATGACAGCCTAGGAATTCGGAATCGGCCGGCTGCTGTCCTCTCTCCCGGGACCCGGGACCGGGGAGGGGATTCGAATAAAAACCCTCAATTTCCCGCTAAACATCCTCCCCGGGAGGCCGATACAGATATGGGAGGTTCAGATACCGTGGGAGGGAAGAGAAATGGTGCAGCCGATGCATGGCGCCGTTTCAAGTCTGACATCAGCACCCCCGCCCCCTTCGGGAGGGGCGAGCCCGGCTAGCCGCGCCAGCGGCGACCCTGGCGGTGCGGCCCTGCAGATTCTGCTCGCCGCGGTCCAGGTGGCCAAGGAAGTCGCCACGCTGGCCGGTAAAGGGGCCAACCTGAACACCGCGGCCTAACCGCGCCGATCCGCCCAAAGGGCGAGTCGGAGCGGGCGGTTCATTCGACGACCGAAAGCCCTTCCCCGCGGGAAGGGCTTTTTCTTGCGCCGGCTTCGGGGCGCGGCCCAGGGCGATCCACGTCCCCGCACCGCACGCCTAAAACCGGAACAGGCTCGCCCGCCGTTCGGGGAGGGGGCCTCTGATTTTGGCCTTTGACCGCAATCTATCGTGCTAAACTCGCGTCATACCTTGAGAGGCATTGGCCGGACGATCTCGTCCCCCATCATTGGATCCATGCAGGAGAGGCTCCATGCCCAAGATTGTTCGGTTTCACAAAACGGGCGGGCCCGGCGTCCTCAAGGTCGAGGACTTGCCTCTTGCAGAGCCCGGAAAGGGCGAGGTCCGCCTGAAGGTGGAGGCATTCGGCCTCAACCGCGCCGAGGTCAT
>JAZGDQ010000435.1:0-2391 GCA_036477985.1 bacterium | reverse complement strand
CTCTTTCTCCCTCGGTGACGGCCTAGACGGTGCCGCGCAGTATGTGGAGGCCATGGTTCTTGTCGGTGACATAGATGAAGCCCCGCCGGTCGACGAGGACGTCCTCGCTCTGGGTGACGAGCGTCTTGGGCAAAAGCCCGAGGCGCTCGGTCGGGTCCTCGGGGATGTAGTTGGCGATCTCACGCGGGCGGACGGGATCGGAGATGTCGTAGATCCGCAGCCCGGCGTTGAAGTAGGTGAGGTAGACGCGGTCGTCGCGCTGCTCGAGGCAGTCGAGGCCCTGGGAGTGGTGCTGGTTGTGGGGGCCGAAGCGCCCGCCCCGCTCGCAGAAGTTCTTGTGAGAGTAGCCCGGCGGCGGATCGGGCACGGGGAACAGGCTCATCACCTTGGGGTTCGTCTCGTCGCGGATGTCCACGATGGCGGTGTAGTTGAGGGGCTCGTCGCAGTTCTCCTTGATCGCCTCGCTGTTGGCGACGAGGAACCCCCTCTCCAGGTAGGGGTAGACGGTGTGGACGGCGAGGACGCTGCCGAGCGGGGGGTGGACGTTGAGCCGGCTGATGAACTTGGGGGCCGAGATGTCCTCGATGTCGAGGATGATCATCCCCGCGCCGGCGTAGGGGAGGTAGACCCTTCCCGCCTCGGCGTGGGCCGGGCCGTGCTGGAAGATCATGGCGCCCGTCCCGCTCATGTCGGTCTCTCCGCCCTCCTCCTGCCCGGGGAGCCACCAGCGGCCCGCCTCCTTGGGCGCGCGCGGATCGGCCAGGTCGAGGATCCGGTAGATGTGGCCCCGGTAGCCCGGCGCGCAGGCCGAGAGGTGGGCGTAGCGCCCCCCGTTGTAGAAGTTGCGGTGGGTGCCATTCGCGCCGGTCGGCCAGTGGGCGATCCGCTCGGGGGCGGCGGGGTCTTTCGCGATGTCCCAGATGTAGACCCCCTCGGCCTCGGGCGGATCGTCGGGGCGCGTCCCCCAGCCGGGCGGAATCCGCTCCATCGAGGTGATGAGGAGGCCGTCGGCCGCCTGCACCTGGAGGGTCCAGGTGTTGTCGGGCCCCGGGAGGAAGCAGGTCAGCTCGGGCTCGGCCGGATCGGTGACGTCGATGACGCTCCAGCCGCTCTCCCAGAAGTGGGAGAGGTAGAGATAGAACCGCCCCCCCGCCTCCTGGAGGGCGATCTTGAAGGCGGGCCGCTTCTCCAGGGTGTGGTAGCCGACCAGATCGATGTTCTCCGCCGCCAGGGCGGCGGGCGCTTCGGCGAGGGCCATTTCCGGGTTCCTCCTCATGGTTCCGGCGCGGCGGGTTGGGCGCCCGGCGCTCCTCCTCGCACGCGCTGGGCTCATCCTCGCCAATCGGAGGAAACCGCTCCGCGGCGGGCGAAAACGCGGGAAAGTCTGTGGAGTGCGGCGCCCGTCATATGTACCCCAGCGCCGCGGGATGGTAAAGTCGGGGGGCGTTGAATCCTCGACAACACCGCCGTCCCGCCGCGCTCCGGGCGCCCCTCCGCCGTGAGAGGGAAAAGGCGCGCGCCCGGGGGAGGCCGCCCGAGGAGAAGCCGGATTGCCCGCGCCCGCCGCCGATTTGTCGGGAAAGACGGCCTGCGTCACCGGAGGGGGGCGGGGCCTCGGCCGCGCCATCGCGCTGGCCCTGGCCGGCGCCGGGGCCGACCTCGCCCTCATCGGCCGAAGCGCCGAGCCGCTGGCCGAGACGGCCCGCGACTGCGAGGCCCTCGGGGTGCGCGCGCGGCCCGCCGTGTGCGACGTGACCGTCCGCCCCCAGGTGGACGCCCTCTTCGCGCAGATCCACAAAGAGCTGGGCGGGCCCCACATCCTCGTCAACAACGCGGGGACCTCGCGCCAATCCCCCATCCTCGACTTCACCGACGAGAACTGGCAGGCGACGCTCGACCTCAACCTCTCGGCCGTCTTCTACTGCTGCCGCGCCGCGGGCCGCTACATGGTCCCGGCCCGGGAGGGGAAGGTGATCAACATCGGCTCGAGCGCGGGGAGCCGGGGGCGGCCCAACCAGGTCGCCTACGCCGCGACGAAGGCCGGGATCATGGGCTTCACCAAGGCGCTCGCCGTCGAGTGGGCGCCCCACAACATTCAGGTGAACTGCCTCGCCCCCGGAAGGTTCAACACCGAGATGACCCGCTCGCGGATCGAGGACGAGGAGGCCAACGAGCGCTTCCTGCGGATGACGCCGATGGGGCGGGTTCCAGAGATCGGGGAGATCGGGGGGCTCATCCTCTTCCTGGCCGGCCCCGGGAGCGGCTTCATGACCGGACAGGCGGTCCACCTCGACGGGGGAAGCTCGGCGCTGTGAGGCGGGTGGCGAAAGCGGGCGCCGCGAGAGGGGGCGGCCATGAGGCGGGCAAGCGGGGGGGTTGAATCTAAACCAA